>NZ_JANSJI010000180.1:0-5248 GCF_047462475.1 Synechococcus sp. H55.11 | reverse complement strand
GTGTGAAATCGTACAGCTCCCATGAGAATCATCGGCTTGACGGGCGGCATAGCCACCGGTAAATCCACAGTGGCCCGCATCTTGGAACGGCACGGGATCCCGGTGGCCGATGCGGATCAGATGGCCCGCCAGGCCTTGGCGGTGGGATCCCCCATCCGCGAGCGGGTGCTGCAGCGCTATGGCCAGGCCATCCGGGATCCCTCTGGAGAGCTGGATCGCCGCCAGTTAGGGCAGATTATCTTTGCCGATGCCGCCGAGCGGGCCTGGCTAGAAGCCCAGATCCACCCGTTTGTCAAAGCGCGGCTGCGGGAGTTTCTCCAGTCTCACGGAGCCTCTGCGCCGCAAGGGGTTGCAAATCCTCAAAAGGACGGCCCTCCCACCGTTTGCCTGATGATCCCGCTGCTGTTTGAGGCCCACATGGAAAACTGGGTCAGCGAGATCTGGGTGGTGACCTGTACCCCTGAGCAGCAGCGGCAGCGCCTGGCTCAGCGGGATCCCCTCCTGACACCGGCAGAAATTGAAGCTCGCCTGGCCAGCCAGTGGCCCCTGGAGGAAAAGGCCCGTCGCGCCCATGTAGTGCTGGACAATTCCGGATCCCTGGCGGAGCTGGAAGCCCAGGTGCAACAAGCGCTGGCTTCCCAGAAACCCCTGGCCTCGCCCCAGCAGACTGGATAGAGTAGCGGATGGGGATGGTGGGTTGAGGAAGAGTCGATGCAAGAAACGATTTGCGGCGGCGAGCCTGTTGGCGATAGCAGGGCAGAGTCCTGGTGGGTGCAAGCGCTGGCGGCGCGGGAGCAGGAGATTCAGGCTTTGCGGGAGCGCAACCGCCTGCTGCAAAGCCAGATCGATCTTTTGGAGCTGCGCCAAGAAAAGCAACACCGACAGATTCGCAGCTATGAGGCCGAGATCGAGCAGCTCTACCAAGAAAAGCAGGTGTTGGAGCAGATGCTCCAAGAGCTGCCGGAGCTCTACCGGCGCAAGCTGCAGGCCCGCCTGCAGCCCATCCGCGAGCGCATCGCCGCCATTCAAGCAGAAAATCGCCAGCTCAAGAGGGAGCTGTACCAGCTCAGCTACCGCCTGCAGCACATAGATCAACTGGATGCCCCCCGCTGGAAGGTGCAATTGCCGCAGATGCCGCCCCTGCGCCGCCGGGATCCCAAGGCTTTGCTTGCCCAGGAAGCAGCATCTTCTTCAAGACTCGGTGTTGCTCCTGAGGGACACAGGGAGAAGCCAGAATAGGGGGAGCCCCCCTGGGATCGCCTCAGCATCGAGGGGTTGCGGCGGGGGCGCGCTTGCAAGGACTCCGTCCCGCTATTGCGACTGGAGATCTCCAAAAAATGGCTGCTGCCGGCAAGTACGAACCCCTTCATTTGAAATACCGCCCGCAGCGCTTTGCCGATGTGGTGGGCCAAGGGGCGGTGGTACAGACTTTGACCAATGCCATCCGGCTGGGGCGGGTGGCGCCGGCCTACTTGTTCTGTGGGCCGCGCGGCACGGGCAAGACCTCCAGCGCCCGCATTTTGGCTAAGTCCCTAAATTGCGAGCAGGGGCCGACGCCGGATCCCTGTCAGGTGTGCAGCCAGTGCCGCGCCATCACCGCCGGCTCTTCTTTGGATGTGATTGAAATCGACGCCGCCAGCAATACCGGTGTGGACAACATCCGCGAGCTGATCGAGCGGGCCCAGTTTGCGCCGGTGAATAGCCGCTACAAGGTCTATGTCATCGACGAGTGCCACATGCTCAGCAATGCCGCCTTCAACGCTTTGCTGAAGACCCTAGAAGAGCCGCCCCCCCGCGTGGTGTTTGTGCTGGCCACCACCGACCCGCAGCGGGTTCTGCCCACCATCGTTTCCCGCTGTCAGCGCTTTGACTTTCGCCGCATTCCCCTCGACGACATGGTGGCCCACCTGGGCAAGATTGCCGCCCAGGAAGGGATCCCCATCACGGCAGAAGCCTTGCAGCTGGTGGCCCAACTGGCCCAGGGAGGGCTGCGGGACGCCGAGCGCCTGTTGGATCAGCTCAGCTTGCTGGAGGGATCCATCACCCCAGAAGCCGTGTGGGACTTGGTGGGCGGGATCCCGGAGCGGCAGCTTTTGGAGTTGACCGATGCCCTGCTGGCTCAGGATGTGCAAGCAGTGCTGGCCCAGACGCGGCAATTGCTGGAGCGGGGCAGAGAGCCGCCGGTGCTGCTGCAGAGCCTGGTGGCCTTTTACCGGGATCTGCTGCTGGCCAAGACGGCACCACAACAGCGGCAGTTGGCGGCCGTAACGGATCCCACTTGGGCAGCCCTGCAGCAGCGGGCCCCTCGCTACTCGGTGGAGATGCTGCTGGCGGCCCAGAGCCATCTGCGCCAGTGCGAGCCGCAAATTCGCCAGGGCGGCCAGCCCCAGCTTTGGTTGGAAATTGCCCTGCTGGATCTGCTGGGCCAGCTTCGCCAGGGTGCCGTCCCGCTGCCATCGACAGAGGCCAAAGGCGGAAAGCCGCTCCCCGTTGCCGACCTATCCCCTGCTCTCTCTCCTGAAGCTGTTGTCGGCCCGTCTTCTGCTAGGGGCAACAGCAAGCCGGAGGTCTTGAAGAACCTCGATGGGAACGTTGCCCCCGCTGTCGTAGGAGAAAAGCAGCAGGCTGCAGCAGCGGTTGAAAAGCTCCCAACCCCTGCCTCTCGAGCAACGGGGGACTCCACACCGCCACCGACAGCAGGGCCAAGCCGAGGGGAGACTTCCCCGGAAAAAGCGCAAGATCCCGCCGCTTCCTCCGCCAGGCTCTTGCGGCCCCGCTGGGAGGAGTTCCTCAAGGGCCTTTCCCCAATTACCAAAGCCCTGCTGGGATCCGGGCATTTGCAGCAAGAGACTCTGGAAGAGATTACCCTTGCCTTTCCCAGCAAAGGCTTGGTGGACAAGGTGCGCAGCAAAGAAGCCGAACTGCGGTCGGTACTCCACCATCTGTTGCAGCGCCCTGTGCAGCTCAACTTGGTTGTGCAGCGCTCCGGCAGGCCGGAGGTTTCCAATCGCACCGGCGAAACCAAGTCCAAGAGCTCCGCCCCGCTGCCGCCCACAGCATTCCTCCCCCCCGATCCCGTTGCCGCGCCAGGGTTGCCAAGCGATAACACCAGCAGCCCTGCTTCCTCAACGGAGCCCATCCCGCCAAGTACCGGGCACCATCCCCCCTCTGACCCACCTTCGCCAGAGCCTGAGCGCAACGATCCCGTGGGGGGCGCTCAGGTGAACGGCTCAGCAACCAGCATTGCTTCTCTAGGTTATGCAGAGCACCGTCGGCAGTCCTATGAACTAACCCATGAGCTGGCGGAGATTGCCCGCCGTTTTGCCGACCATTTCAACGGCAGCCTGGTGGACTTGGAGGGGGTGTTGGGATCCGCGGCAGGGCTCTCCTCAATGGAGACTTTAGAAGCCGAGGGATCCCTCGACCTGCTCTCCGGTGAGATCTACGACCCGCCGACACCGGCAGAAGGATCTGCTGCAGAGTTTCCCAATGCAGCAGCAAAGCCGTCCCATCGGCGTGAGCCGTCTTTTCCGCTTGTCGATCGCCAAGCAGAAAGGGAATCCTTAAAGGAGGAGCTGCCTTTTTAAGGGCTATCTTAAGCTTGGTGAAGCGAGCCCCCCTCTGCCCATGTTGATCTTCCCCATCTCCCCGTTGATTCGCTACGCTTTGCAGGCCTTGTACTGGGGATTGAGCCTGCCCCTGCCCATCTTGCTGTCCCGGCAACAGGCAACACCGCTTGAGCTGGGATCCCTTTGGGCAACTCTGCTGCTGGGATGGGGAGTAGTCCTGGGATCCCTGAGCCAACAGATCCAGTTGGATGAAAAGGGCATGCAGGCCACCTACCCAGGCTGGGTGCCACCTTTTGTGCGGCAGGAGTGGCAGATCCGGTGGGCTGATGTGGAACGCATTGAGCCCCGCTCCACCAGCCAAGGCGGTATGGTGTACTACTTAGTCACCCAAGCTGGGGAGCGCGTGCTTTTGCCGATGCGGGTGGCCGGGTTCCAGCGTCTGTTGGCCGAGGTTCAACGTCACACCCAACTGGAGATCGGCGGGCTGCGCCCTTACGTTCAGCCTTGGATGTACGGGCTGCTCGGATGCTTGGCTCTGCTTTTGTTGCTCTGGGATGGGATGGTCGCTGTCTGGGTCTGGGCAAATTCGACAGGAGCCTAGCACAACCCCCAGCTTTTAGTGGAAGGTCAGTTCAAGTGTGCTCAGAGCAGTTGCACTCCTCCCATCCCCGCCAGGACTTGCCCATGTCTGGGATCCCGATTGCCCCTTTTGTAGGCTCTGCCCCCCCTTTGGAGAGGCTGAGCCTTGAGCAGGTCAACCTGTCTGCTTCCGCCTTGGCGCTCCTGGATCATTGTCCTCGCCTGTTTCGCTATGTGTACCTGGAGCGGTTGATCTGGCCTGCTGCCAATGCTTCTGAGCACGAACTGGAGCAGAGGCGCGGGCGGCAGTTTCACCGCTTGGTCGAGTGGCACAGCCGCGGTCGGCAGGTGGAGCCCCGCTTATCTGCTTTGGATGAGACAGTACGCCAGTGGTGGCAGGTGTTCTTGGCCAGTCCCCACGCTCATCCGCAGGGGCGGGTGTTGGCGGAATTGCCCCTCTGGCAGCGGATCGAGGGGTTTAAGCTGATGGCCCGCCTGGATCGGCTGGTGATTACCCCGGGATCCCTGCACATTGTCGATTGGAAGACGGAGCGGCAGCGCCCCCCCGATGAACAGTTGGCCCAGGACTGGCAGGTGCGCCTCTACCCCCTGCTGCTGTCTGGGGTGGCCGATCAACTGCTCCTGGAAGGCCCCTTCCAGCCGGAGCAGGTGCAACTGACCCTTTGGTATGTGCAACACCCGCAGCAGCCCTTCTACCGCCGCTACAGCGCCGCCGCTTACGAGCGGGATCTGGCCCACCTCAAAGCCACCCTGGCCCGCCTGCGGCAACTGGAGGCGCAGAACTTTCCCGGGATCCCCTACGGTGAACGCTGTGCCAGTTGTCTGTTCTGCTCCCGCTGCCACGGGCTCATGCCGCAAGGGATCCCTGCCCAAGACCTCACAGATTGGGTCTGGCCCATGCAAGAGCCTACGCCGCCTGCGGAGACAGATTGGGAGAACGGTGTTCCGGCTTGAACCCATTCCAGACAAGTTCGACCAACCCAAGCGCTCCGCGCCGCCGACGCGACCACCCCCAGGCCCCTCACCCCCGGCCCCTCTCCCACAGGGAGAGGGGTGGGAACATAGCAAGGAGCAGCTTC
>NZ_JANSJI010000179.1:0-1201 GCF_047462475.1 Synechococcus sp. H55.11 | reverse complement strand
CCTAACCCAAATGAAATGGCAGAACTTTCTTCTCGCGCTAGCTTTGGGCATTGCCGTCTCTACACCCCCAGTAGTAGCTCTGGGGGCAGGGATCCTGGAGCAGGGAAGGTGGCTGCTGGGCTTTGCTCTGCTGGGAATGTTTGCTTTAGCGATGTTAACCGGCTGGCTGAGTAAAAGGCGGCGTTCTTAACTTGCCTTTGATAAGGTCAGAACAAAAGCAAGATCGGCAGTGGCTTTTAACTCATGGGGAACATTTGCCGGAATTAGGACAAATACGCCCGGAGATAGAGAGATCTTTTCTCCTGCAAGGGTTAAGACCCCGGTTCCTTCAATGACGTGGAGAGTGGCGTCCCTTGTGGAGGTATGCTCGGAAATACTTGTACTCCCTGCCATACAGAAAAGAGTATATTGGCAGATTTCAGTTTTCCAGATGATCTTGCTACGGATTCCTCCTGCCGAATAGGCAATGTGATCTTTGAGCTGCAAAAAAGGTGACTCAGGGGAGACGAGGGACATCATTGAGCCTCCTTCTCAGCAACCAGTACCATGTAGCCCAGGTTATTTCGATATCGGCTAAAGATTTGCCTCATAGCTGAGATCCGCTGGCGGATTACAGGACGTGTAAGTACATTCCAAATTATAGTCAAGAGCGTCGGCAATCCTTCCTCTGTAGCAATGGCAACAGGATTGAGCAAAGTTAAGGGGCCGGTGTCGTAGTCGACAACCGTAAGATTTGCTTGCTGAACAGTTGAAAGCCAGCCGTCAGTAGATAAAGGATTGGCATTGACACGAATTACGGAGGATAACTCCTTGCGGATGATGTCAGCGTTGGATCCCTTAACCCGCAGCTCGTGGCTGAGAAACTTACCCCCTGGCTTGAGGCAATTGTAAATCTCGGACAAAATTTTAGATTTTCCTGCATCGGACTGCATTGTTAAAATAGCTTCCGCCAAGACATAGTCAAATTTCTTATCAACTTGATCTAGGTGAAAGATATCGCCCTCGAGGATCTCAACTTGGCCAGCTAGCCCTGCTGCAGAAACATTAGCGCGAGCACGAGCAATGTTATCTGGATTTTTCTCAATGCCGGTAACATACACGCCATAGCGTTTTGCCAATCTAATGGCTGTGTAGCCAAGGCCCGAAGCAAGCTCTAGCACTGTTTCTCCTCGACGGAACTCGGCAAACTTGAAGAGCCGTT
>NZ_JANSJI010000178.1:0-1205 GCF_047462475.1 Synechococcus sp. H55.11 | reverse complement strand
CCGGAGCCCCGCTCCAGTCCGCCGGCCCCGAAGTTGGGTAGTGAGCTCGTCGCTCGCCTGGTCAATAAGATTATGCGGGATGGCAAAAAAACCAGAGCTTATAAGATATTTTACACCGCTCTGGACATCATTGCGCGTAAGACCCAGCAAAATCCCCTGGATGTCTTTCAGGCCGCGGTGAATAATGCTATGCCGCTTTTAGAGGTGCGGCCCCGCCGGGTAGGCGGTGCTACCCTCCAGGTGCCGGTAGAACCTACCCCGCATCGGCGGCTTTCCCTCTCTATGCGGTGGATCATTGATGCGTCACGCAAGCGTCCCGAAAAAACCATGGCCGAACGGCTCGCCAACGAGCTCATCGCCGCCGCTAAAAACGAGGGCGCTGCCATCAAAAAACGCGACGAGACGCATCGCATGGCCGAAGCCAACAAAGCCTTTGCCCACTTTAGATTCTAACTTATACGCTTATGCCGATCGATACAAACATACCCTTGGAGCGCTGTAGAAACATCGGTATCGCAGCGCACATTGACGCCGGGAAAACCACAACCACGGAACGCATTCTTTACTACACCGGTCTTACCCACAAGCTCGGTGAAGTCCACGAAGGAACTGCCACCATGGACTATCTCCCGCAGGAGCGTGAGCGGGGAATTACCATTACGGCGGCTGCAACGACTACCTACTGGAACTGGCAAGATCAGAAATACCGCATCAACATTATTGACACGCCCGGCCACGTCGACTTTACGGTGGAGGTGGAGCGTTCTATGCGGGTGCTGGACGGGGCCGTAGCAGTCTTTTGCGGCGTAGCGGGCGTACAACCCCAGTCCGAAACCGTCTGGCGTCAGGCCAACCGCTATAAGGTTCCTCGTGTCTGCTTCGTGAATAAAATGGATCGGGCCGGGGCAAACTTCTTTGTCGTCGTGGAGCAAATCCGCGAGCGCCTCGGAGCCAAAGCCGTCCCCATTCAGATTCCCATCGGTGCCGAAGACAACTTCAAGGGCATCGTAGACCTGCTTACCATGGAGGCGAAAATCTGGAACGAGGAGGACCTGGGTATGACTTACAAAGTCGTGCCTATTCCTGACGACCTCAAAGCCGATGTGGAAAAATCTGTAAATTATACACATCTCCGCGCCCAAGAGACCGGCACAAATCTAGTGAGGCTAGTTGTTCTGCAAAAACAAAGAAGGGTTTGTGGGGGG
>NZ_JANSJI010000177.1:0-5265 GCF_047462475.1 Synechococcus sp. H55.11 | reverse complement strand
GCGTGAGCGGCGCGGAGCGCTTGGGCACCTCTGGGAGAGGGGCTGGGGGTGAGGGGCCTATTCCGAGGTCAGTTGTCGCTCCATCAGCCTGGCCAGGGCGGCAGTGGGAGTGGTCTGCCCCTGCAGCAACCGGTGAACCTCTTGGGTAATCGGCACCGGGATCCCGTGTTGGGCGGCGATCTTGACCACAACAGGGGCGGTGTAAACCCCTTCGGCGGTGCCCTCGATGGCGGCCAAAACCTGGGACAAAGGACTACCCTGGCCCAATCCGTAGCCCACCCGGTAGTTGCGGCTCAGAGGGCTGTGGCAGGTGGCCAGCAGATCTCCCAGCCCCGACAGGCCGTTGAAGGTCTCAGGTCGCGCCCCCAGCTTGGATCCCACCCGGATCATCTCTGCCAGGCCGCGGGTGACCAGAGCCGCACGGGCATTGGCCCCCAGTTGCAAGCCGTCACACACTCCAACAGCGATGGCGATAACATTTTTCAAGGTGCCCCCCAGCTCCACCCCCAAGGGATCGCTGCTGGTGTAGAGGCGAAACCGTTCCGAAGCCAGGGCCTGTTGTACCTGCATAGCTGCCCAGGGTTCCCGGCTGGCCACCACTGCCGCTGCCGGCAAGCCCTGACGGATTTCCGCCGCAAGGTTGGGCCCCGAAAGCACCACCAGGGGCTGCTCTGGGAAAGTGGCCCCCCAAATTTGGGCAGGGGTCAGAAGCTGCAGCGGATCCAGCCCTTTGGTGGCCGAGACCACAATCGCTTGGGGAGGGATCCCCACCTGGCGCACCGCTTCCACCACAGGGCGCACCCCCGCCATGGAGACTGCCGAGATGAGCATTTGGGATCCCGGTAGCACTTCTTCGAGATCCAGACCCTTGCGCCGATCCCAAACCTGCACCCGGTGCCCTTGGGCTTGGGCCAGCAGAGCCAGTGTGCTTCCCCAGGCTCCCGCCCCCAGAATGGCGATGCTCTGGGGAGAGGTCGGGCGTTGGACTTCTGTCTTCATCGCACCTCTCCAGCCGTAGCCTCTCTCCTAGGGTGCCTCTGGCTAACCCCTCTAAAAAAGTCTTCACCGTTGGGAGGAAGAGCAAGGGCAAAGGTTAGTATGAGTGAATACCAAATCATGGGTTCAGAATCGAGAACAAAGGAGATGACAGAAGCAGGGATCCAACGCCTTCCTGCTGAGGTGGCTGCCAAGATGGGGAGTTGGCGGCACGGCTATGCCCTGACCAATGGCATTCAACTGCACTATGTCACCCAGGGGGAAGGGGAGCTGGCGATCTTGTTACACGGTTTCCCGGAGTTTTGGTACTCCTGGCGCCACCAGATCCCGGTGTTGGCGCAGCGATTTCGCGTGGTGGCCCCTGACCTGCGCGGCTACAACGACTCCGACAAACCGGATCACGGCTACGACCTGGATACCCTCACCGAGGATGTCCGCGGCCTGTTGCATCACTTTGGGGCCCAGAAGGCGGTGGTCGTGGCCCACGACTGGGGGGGAGCCATTGCCTGGCACTGGGCGCAATTTTTCCCGCACGAGATCCGCAAGCTGGCCGTTCTCAATTCTCCCCACCCAGCCTGCTTTCGGCGGGAGTTCTTGAGCAACTTGGATCAACTGCGGCGCAGCTGGTATCTGTTCTTTTTTCAGTTGCCTTGGCTGCCAGAGTGGGTGCTGCAGTGGGATTTGGGAGATTGGGTGCGGCGCATTTTCCAAGAAACCTCGGTGCGCAAAAGCGCCTTCACCCGCCACGATCTGCAGCTCTACCAAGAGGCCCTCGCCAAACCCAAGGTGCTCACCTCTGCCCTCAACTACTACCGCCAGCTTTTTAACCTGCCCACCTTGCAGAACCTGTTTTTGCAGCCCATGCGGCAGATCCTCGCCCCCACCCTGCTCATCTGGGGCGAAGAAGACTTTGCCCTCAGCCGCGAGCTGACCGAGGGGATGGATCCCTTTTTCCCCAACGGCCTGCGCAAGGAGTACATCCCCGAATGCGGCCACTGGGCACAGCAAGAGGCGCCGCAAACCGTGAATCGACTGCTGATGGAGTTTCTCTAGCCAGCGGGGGAATGGCCGGGCTGGGGATCCGCCCTTTACCATCTCCAAGGGTTCACCCTAGAATAATCCACTGAATTCTACGGGAGAACCGGCATGGCCCTGGAGTATCCATCCCACCTGCGCTACGTGGACACCCACGAGTACATCCATGTCGAGGATGATATTGCGGTGATCGGGATCACGGCTTATGCCGTCGATCAGCTTGGGGACATTGTTTTCGTCGGCCTGCCCGAAGAAGGCACCGAGATTGAAAAAGGCGAGAGCTTTGGCTCGGTCGAGTCGGTCAAGGCGGTCGAAGATCTCTATGCCCCCCTGTCGGGAGAAGTGGTGGCCGTCAATACGGCAGTGGTGGATAGCCCGGAGAGCATTGCCGACGATCCCTATGGCGATGGCTGGCTGATCAAGGTGCGCATCGCCAACCCCGAAGATCTCGAAGACACCATGAGCGCTGAAGCCTACGCCAGCCTGGTAGAGGGGTCGTAAACTTAACTGCAACGGCTGGCCTTGAGCTACCGGAAAAGCTCTCGGTTGCCACCCTCGGCCTTAGCTCGGTAGAGAGCCTTGTCGGCAGCAGCCAGCAGACTTTGCGGGTCGGCTCGTTCTCCCAGCTCCAGCAGAGAGGCGATGCCTACGCTGCAGCTCAGGTGGGTGGTCTCCGCCCCTACCTGCACCGACAGCAACTGGACGGCCTGCCGCAAGCGCTCTTTTAACCCCAAGATTTGGGGGTTCGGGATCCCGCGTACCAAGAGGGCAAATTCATCGCCCCCCAGCCGGGCCAGCAGATCCTCGCGACGAACTTGGGCCTGCAATTGTCGTGCCACCCGGATCAAGGTTTGATCCCCAACCCAGTGCCCCCAGCGATCGTTGATTTGCTTGAACCCATCCAAGTCCAGATAGAGCACGTGGAGGGGAATGTGATGGCGAAGCGCAAAAGGGATCTCCAGCTCCAGTTGCTCCAGGAAAAAACGGCGGTTGTGCAAGCCGGTCAGCGGGTCGTAGAGGGCGGCAGTGGCCATTTGCGAAAAGAACGCTGCTTCTGCCGCGTCGTAGTGGGCAAACTTGAGGGTGGTGGCCCCCACTTGAATGCGATCTCCATCTTTCAGAAGAATGCGGCTGATGCGTTTGCCGTTGACGTAGGTACCGTTGAGGCTCTCTAGATCGGTGAGAACATACCCCTCGCCTTCTCTCTCCAGCCGACAGTGCTGCCGGGAGACGGCGTGGTCGGATAGCTGAATATCTGCTTGGTGGCTGCGCCCCAAAACTCCCCCACTTGCCATAGGAAAGGTCATGCCCACATTGGCACCGCTGAGCACTGTCAGAAAGGCCGCAGTCGGCTCGGCCTGGGAGCCGCGCTCGTAGGGGGGGATCCGCGTGGTTGGTTCCTCTGGCATCGGAAGGAGAGGCTCTGGAGGCATGGCCCGACAAGTTGTAAGTTGTATCAAAGTATAAGTTAAGTTAGCAACACCCCTGCCTATATCCGTATTATGCCGGTTTTCCCGCGGGCCTGTTTGTGCGTGAGGGGTGCATAAGAGTTGTCTTGCCAGTTCTGATCCGAAGGGTTGCCGAGGCAGCCTAGAATGGGGCTGGGATCCTTAATCCAGGAGAAGCGGGGCATGACAAGACCCAATTCTGCCCACCTGTTGACCCCAGATTTTCGCCTCAGCCTGTCGGTGCTGGCCTTGGCAGTGCCGTTGTTTTGGCTTTCTTTTTGGGCGGGGCTGGGGGTGGGCCTGTTTGGCCTGTTTTTGATGGTGCAGACCTCTTTGATTGGGCTGGCCTTTACCAGGACGGCGCTGCAGGTCTACAGCGGCCCCAAACGCATCCGCGAGTTCCCCTATAGCGAGTGGCAGGATTGGCAAATTTTCTGGCCGCCGCTGCCGGTTTTGTTCTTTTTCCGAGAAACCCAGAGCATTCATTTTTTGCCGATGCTGTTTAACCCTGCCGAGCTGAAAATGTGCCTGGAAGAGCGGTTGGGCCATCTCCACCCACGACGAAAGTCTCATGGCTCCCGCCAATGATCGGCTCTGCCGTGTGGGTTTGGCGGCAGGCAGGGAGATGGCGCTGGCTGGAGTGTCAGCTTTTGGCAGAGTGGCCTCACGCTTTTGGCTCTCGCCAAGGCCATCCTCACCTCCCGTCCCAGTTGGCCGCCCGGCTGCAACTGCCCCCTGAACGGGCCACGTGGGGCCATCAGGTGCACGGCTGCAACTGGATTTGGGCAGATGAGGGCACGGAAACCCTCAGGCAAAAAAGACCCGGTCAAGGGATCTCTACCCGTTCTCAGGCGGATGCAGTCATTGCCCGCCGCCAAGGGGATTCTGCCTGGGTATGCACCGCTGACTGTGTGCCGATTTTGCTGGCCAGTCGAGGATGGGTGGCGGCCGTTCATGCCGGCTGGAGAGGAACTGCTGGGGGGATTTTGTCCAAGGTGCTGCGGGAGTTTCTCCGGGCGGGGATCCCTGCTGCCGCGATTCGCGTTGCCATCGGGCCTTCTATTTCGGGGTCGGTCTATCAGGTGTCAGAAGAAGTGGCCGAGCAGGTGCTGAAAAGCCTGCCTCTGGGGCTGGACACCCGCGCCGCCCTGTTGCCGGATCCTCTGCCCGGCAAAGTTCGTTTGGATCTGCGCTGGGTCAATTGTGCCCAAGCCCAAGCCCAAGGGATCCCCTCTGAACAGATTGCCGTCAGCCCCCATTGCACCCTCAGCCAACCCCAAGATTTCTTTTCCTACCGCCGCGATGGATCCCTGAAGGATGAGCAGGGCCGTCATTGCGTGCAGTGGTCGGGCATTGGCCTGCGGCTGTCAGCATGCTCCAGTCGGCTCTGCCCAGAAGAACAGGAACAACAGTGGCTATAATTGCGCTCAAGACAGAGCCCTATAGCTTTTTCACTAACCGGCGAGGATCCCATGTTTCGTAGTGCCGCCCTTTGCGGATTGTCTGGGATGGTCTTGGCCCTCACACTCGTTTCGACCCAAGGGGCAAGAGCCCAAACCTCTCTGACCGGCATCAACCGTGACAGCGTGCTGCAACTAAACCTTGGGTCGGGACGCAGCCGCCCTCGGGCCCCTGTGGGCGGTTCAGGTTCTGAGGAAGGCCGGGATCCCGCTGCTCCCTCGCCGCAGATGTGGGCTGAATGGCATATTCGCGCCAATGTCTGTACCGGCAACCTATCTACAGAAGAGTTGGCGGAGCTGTTTCCATTGGTCAACCAAGCTCTGGT
>NZ_JANSJI010000176.1:0-1208 GCF_047462475.1 Synechococcus sp. H55.11 | reverse complement strand
TAGCTTGGACTCCACAAAGTAGCTTTGTTGTAGGGCTGTAGTAACAAACACCAAATGCGCCTGTAAGCTGGAAATACTGCTGCGTTCTTCCCTTAGTTCTATGGGCTGGCATAGACATGCCAACTTAACTTGAGCTCATGAAAGCCCGGTGCAAGTACAGTCTTTACCCTACAGACCAATAGAGGCCAAACTTAGCCCAGTTGTTTGGCTGTGCCCGCTATGCTTGCAATGAAGTTTTGGCCTCCTGTCAAGGGGTTGGGAACCCTTTAAACACACAGATCAGCGAACCTGGCCTGGGAAAGTTTGGCGAGGGAGAGCCTTGGAGCTTAGCCATCTTCGGCCCTCCGCCCCTCAGCAGCTAGGCTGCTTCAACCTCTTGGGAAGCCCCTCGAGAGGAAGACGGCTTGAGAAACAGGGGTAACTCCTCAGGCGATCGTGATCTTGTTCTCCAAGGGTGAATCCGAAGCTGGGCCTGCTCCGTATTTGAGATGGCTTGTTCTCCGACCGAGGAGCTTTTTCCATGTTGTTGACGTTTTTGCTGGATTCAGCCTTTCGGCTTCGTTTTGTCTGCAAAGCTTTTTGGGGTGTTTGCCTGGCTGCTGCCTTGTTTCTCAGCGGCTGCGGGAGCGGCAGCTCGGTAACCCCTGCGCCGGGAGCTGTAGTCTCTACGGCTACCTTGACCCTATCTCCTGCTGCCGAAGTACCGCCGGTAGCGGTGCCCAGCTCCGCCAGCGGCAGTGCTGTTGTCACTTTAAACCAGACCGCCCGTACTCTATCTGTCCAGGGGAGTTTTACGAATCTCACGACCCCACTTTTGCCGATCGCCAATTTTGGCCCCGGCCACATTCACCTGGCCCAGCCCCAGCCGGGACAATCTTTCGCCCAGGCCACAGGCCCGGTCGTCTTTGTCCTGAACATGTTGCCCAATCCCGACAATCAATCGGGGAACTTCCGGCTAGAGGCCCAACTCACCCCTGAGCAGGTCTCCAGCTTCTTGGCCGGGGCCTACTACATCAACATCCATACGCAGGCCAACCCTCCCGGCGAGTTGCGGGCCCAGGTGGTTTTCCCTCGCTAAATCTTGAAGGCGACTTCTCAGCCGCCTAAGCGGTGCGGAGCATCTAAAGCATTTGGCGCAAATGCTGGGGCTTGCGCTGCCTTTTTTCTGGTCAACTCAAGAAGATTCGGCACAATGGGGAAAGCCATTT
>NZ_JANSJI010000175.1:0-1208 GCF_047462475.1 Synechococcus sp. H55.11 | reverse complement strand
AGATGGCTTTTCGAGACGCGGCTTTGGCCCCCCGCATTTTGGCTTTGGTGCCGGGGGGGATTGGCGACCAGATTTTGTTTTTTCCCACCTTGGCCAGTTTGCGGCAGCGCTATCCAGAGGCGGAGCTGGCGGTGCTGGTGGAGCCGCGGGCGGCGGCGGCCTATGAGGTTTGCCCCTCGGTCAATCGGGTGCTGACCTTCCCGTTCAAGCAGCAGCTCTCGTTGGCAGACCTCAGCGACCTGCTGGGGCGGATTCGGGAGCGGCCGTACGACGCGGTGCTGAGCCTGGGCCGAAGCTTGGGGGTGAAGCTGCTGCTCTGGCTGACCGGGATCCCCAAGCGGGTGGGCTATGCGCCGCCGGGGCCAGGCCGGCCTTGGCTCACCGACCCGGTGCCCCTGAAGCCGGCCCAATATGCCGCCAACATGTACCACGACCTGGTGCAGGGGTTTGGCATTGTGGCGCCGGCGGGCTTGCCTCAGATTCGCCTCAAAAAAACAGACCTGGAGTGGGCGGAGCAAGAGCGCCGGCGCCTGCTGGGGGACGCCGCCCAAGACTATGTGCTGTTGCATCCGGGGGCCAGCCAACTGTCGCAGGAGAAGGGCATTCAGAAGCTCTATCCCCCTGAGAAGTGGGTGAAGGTGGTCAGGGGCTTTCGGGAGAAGCGGCCGGAGCTGCCCTTGGTGCTGGTGTTGGGGCCAGAGGATGAGCAGTTGGCAAAAGGGTTTTTGTCGCAACTGCCGGATCTGGCGGTGAGCCGCCCTGCCCAGCTGGGGCAACTGGCGGCCTTGATTGGTGGGGCAACGCTGCTGTTGTGTGTGGATAGCGCTCCCATGCATCTGGGGGTGGCGACGCAGACGCCGCTGCTGGCGCTGTTTGGGCCGACTGAACCGGAACGGCTGCTGCCGGCTGAAGGGCCGTTTCGGTTCCTCAAGGCGGCCAATGGGGCGATGGAGTCGATTGTGCCGGAGCAGATTCTGCAGGTGATCTTTCCTGGTTAGGGATGCGGACGAAGGGACTTGAACCCTTACGCCTTGCGGCACTAGATCCTAAGTCTAGCGCGTCTGCCGTTCCGCCACGTCCGCTGTTGTCCCTCATGCTAACCCGGCAACCGGGCAACGGCGACCTGCAGGTCATCGGTAGCGTCCAAAACCACCCAGCCTTGCCCCACCGTCTGGTGCCACAACTCAAAGTGCAAGTGGGGCCCCGTC
>NZ_JANSJI010000174.1:2108-5277 GCF_047462475.1 Synechococcus sp. H55.11 | reverse complement strand
TATGAATAAGGTGCTGTTTGCAGCAAGGTCGGCTTCCTAGTGGGAAGAAAGCTTGACGCGACAGCAGAAGAGAAGATTCTGACAGGGCATCAACTTATGGTGTGGGGTTGGATATGTCGGAAAATCTTGAGCTGCAAGACGCAGTGGGGCGTTTCTTAAAAATCATTGGGCGCTACTCGTTGCTCACTGCCGAGGAAGAACTGCGTCTGGCCCACCAAGTGCAGCGGATGATGGCCCTTCTGGAGCAGCGGCGGCAGCACGAGTCGCTGGAGGATTGGAGCCAACGGCTGGGGATCCCTTTAGAGGAGCTGCAGCAGATCCTGCGGCAGGGGGAAGCCGCCAAGAAGCGCATGGTGGAGTGCAACCTGCGCCTGGTGGTGTCGATTGCCAAGCGCTACCGCAACCGCGGTCTGCCCTTTCTGGATCTGATTCAGGAGGGCACCATCGGCCTCACTCGCGCCGTGGAAAAGTTCGATCCCACGCGGGGGTACAAGTTCTCCACCTACGCCACCTGGTGGATCCGGCAGAGCGTGAACCGCGGCATCCAAAACAAGGGGCGCCTGATCCGGCTGCCCGCCCACATGTACGAGAAGGTCTCCCAGGTGAAGCGGCGCTACCGCGAGCTGTCCGCCGAAAGGGGATCGCGTCCCCAAGCGGAAGAGGTTTTTGATTCTCTGGATATCGGCGATAACTACCGTGAGCTGATCACCCGCCACATGGCGGAGATGCGTTCTTTGAATGTGGGAGTAGGGGACGAAGACGGCACCGAGCTGCAACATTTTATCCCCGACGAGGACAACGATCCGGTCGAACATCTGAACCGGGTTGCCCATTGCGAGGAGGTGCGCGCTCTGGTGGGCCAACTGAGCGAACGCGAGCAGCAGGTAATTGTGGCCCGCTATGGGCTGGATGGGTCGAAGGGCCTGACGTTGCGGGAGATCGGGGAGCACATCGGTCTTTCGCGGGAGCGAGTCCGGCAAATTGAGCGGCGGGCCCTGCGGAAATTGCGGCGGCTGCAGCAGGAATACTCCACCCCCAAGGCCGGCAGACAGCTCAACTCCCCAAGCTAACCGGAGCCTGCCCCTCTGTAGAAGGGCTTTTTTACCACTTCGGCGGGCCGGCGCTGGCCCCGAATCTCAATCTCCAGCCGGGATCCCACCTTGGCCCAAGTTGAATCCACATATCCCAGGCCAATGCCGTAGCCCAAGGTAGGAGAATGGCTGCCGCTGGTTACCCGCCCGATCGGCTCAGGGGAGTTGGGAGCGTAGATGGCATAGCCGCTGCGGGGAATGGCTCGATCCAATAGGCGAAACCCCACCAGGCGACGCGCGATCCCTTGCTCGCGTTGACGTTCGAGGGCCAGCTTGCCAATGTAGTCCCCTGGATTGTTGACCAACCAACCCAAGTCAGCTTCCAGGGGAGTGGTGCTCTCGTCCATGTCCTGGCCGTAGAGGCAAAAAGCAGCCTCTAGGCGCAGGGTATCGCGGCAGCCGAAGCCACAGGGCTGTACTCCTGCCTGCACCAGTTGCTCCCAGAGCCAGCAGCCCTCTGGGGGGCTAAGCAAGATCTCAAAGCCGTCTTCTCCGGTGTAGCCGGTGCGGGCCACAAAGACCCTTGCCCCTGAGGATCCCTCTTTTTGAGGAGCAAACTGCCCGTGTTGAAAGCGGCGCAAAGCCTTCAGGGATCCCGCCAAAAAGGGCTGAAGGACCTCTTCCGCTGCCGGCCCCTGCACCGCCAGCAGCACTTGGGACTCGGTGTGATCCTGCAGTTCCAGCCCAGGGATCCCCTGCTGCTGCAGCCACTCCCTATCTTTGTGGCGGGTGGCCGCGTTGACGATCAGGCTCCAGTGCTCCAGCTCCCCTTGCGGTGGATGCCGGTAGAAGATGACATCGTCCACAATGCCCCCCAGCGGATTGAGCAAAACCGTGTAGCGAGCGGATCCCGCCCGAACGGCGGCCAGGTCGCTGGGCACCAGCCGGCTGAGGTGGGATCCCAGCTCTGGCCCCCAGAGCTCGAACTTGCCCATGTGGGAGATGTCGAAGACGCCCGCCCGCTCCCGCACCGCTCGATGCTCGGCCACCACCCCTTGGTACTGCAGGGGCATTTCCCAGCCGGCAAAGGAGACAAACCGCGCCCCCAGAGCTTGATGGAAGGGAAACAGGGGGGTGCGCTGCAGGGAAGTTGTGCCCATCAACGGATCTCTAAGAATCAAGGACTAGGATAAACGCACCGTCGCCGATTCTCCGAGCTTGTCCAGTGCCTTCTGTCCCTGCCATGATCCGCAATTGACAAGCTGGAGCGATCCCTGCAGTTCTGCTGCGACGTTTTGGGAGGCAGCACCGTGAGGCCGTTGTCAGTTAGCCGATCCACCTACGGTTAATTGTCCCAACACATTGATGTCGAAGGTGAAGTTGATCGTCACCGAGTTACCCTCGTAGGCTTCAGGCAGAGGCAAAAAGGGTGCCGCCCGCTGAATCGCCGTCAGCGCCGCGTCGTCGGTTTGTTGGCTGCCAGATGTGCGCCCTAAGCGAATGCTCTGTAGGTCGCCGGCTCGACCCACGGTGAAGATCACCACCGTGCGGCGGGAAGTGCCGGTCTGCCCTGGGATCCAATTTTGTTCCACTTTCCGTTGCAAAGCTGCCAGCCAAGGGCCCCAATCCACATTGGCCCGCGCCGCCACACTGGGGGGGTTGGGAGCCGACTGGGTGGGGTTGGCCAAGCCGCTGGCTCCTCTGCCCTGGATCCCAGCCCCATCACTGGGAGCGGAAGCGCTGATGGGCGGCCCCAACTGGGAAGAATCGGAGGGCCGCTCAGCAGGGAGAACCTCCGTCGGCGGTTGGGGAGCAGGCGCAACGGGCTGCAATTGGCTGAGATCCGAAGCCCGCTCGCTGGGCTGCACGGGTAGAGGCTCGGCGGTGGGGGGAGGCGTGGGAGCCGGCGTGGCAGGAGGAGCAGCCGCCACGGGCGGCGGGGTCTGGGTGGGAGTGGGTCGGGGGGCTGGGGTGGGCGGAGGTGGGGCTGCAGTTGGGGTTGCCGCAGGCCGAGGAGGAGCCGGAGGCGCAGTTGGTGTGGGGGGTGGGGTAGGTCTAGGAGTGGCCAGGGCAACTTCCGCCGGGGCAGGTGGTGGCACAGGGGCAGGCTGCTGTGGTTGCGGCGGCTGGGGTTGGGG
>NZ_JANSJI010000174.1:0-2008 GCF_047462475.1 Synechococcus sp. H55.11 | reverse complement strand
GGGGAGCCTCCTGGCGAGGAGCAGCCTGGGATTGGGGTGGACTGCCCTGGGAAGGAGGGGCTTCCGCCCGTTTGCCCCCATCGCGGGAATCCACTTCTGAAACCAGCTTTGCCTCTTCCGGCGGCTTGAGATCTTCTGGCTTCAGAAGGATAAACTCGATGGCTTTTTGTTCTTCCTGGCGAAGCGGCCAAAACCGACTCCAGTAGAGCAAGGCCAGCAGCGCCAGCGCATGCAGCAACAAGGACAGCGCCACCATCCAAAAAAAATCGCGCGACTCGTCCTCGCGGCGGCGCTGTTCAACCCAGATGCTGGCCATGGCCAAGATTGCCCCTTCTTACAAACCTCTCAACACACCGAGTTCTCTTGTTGCAGACTCGGCCACTCCGTCCCGCTGACGCGAGCGGATTACACACTAGCTAGTGTTATAGCATCCGAGCGGTTGGCACTCCTGCGCAAAGGCGTACAGCTTGGGCCTGAGAAGGGATCCCACCTGGCAGCAGCCGTTCCAAAATCGCCTACCTTGATAAAGAGCAGGGATCCTGAGTCGAGCAGGCTGCTTTGCGAGAGAGCCCATGGAACCCATCCGCTTTCATCTGGCCTTTCCCGTTGCCGATATTGCCTTGGCCAAGACTTACTACGGCGAGGGCCTGGGTTGCCAAATCGGTCGGGAAACGCCTGTTTCAGTCATTTTGAACCTCTATGGCCATCAACTGGTGGCCCACCTCACCCAGGAAGAGCTGAGGCCCCAGCGGGGCATCTACCCCCGCCACTTTGGCCTGATCTTCCCTGCCCAAGCAGATTGGCAGGCGCTGGCTGAGCGGGCCCAGGCACGGGGATTGCCTTTCTATCAGGAGCCGCGCTGGCGCTTTGTCGGCACCCCCCTGGAGCACGGCACCTTCTTTTTGCAGGATCCCTTTTACAACCTGCTGGAGTTTAAGCACTACCGCCACACCACCGCCATTTTCGGGGAGCGGGAATGGGCCATGGTCGGGGATGAGGCTTCGCACCGCTCGCGGGAACACCCCTCGGCCCACTCAGGTGGTGGCGAAAGTGGCACATAGCGCGAACAGGAGGGATCCTTTGGCCACTCAACCCCTAGGCCCTGCGCGCGGCCCCATTTGGCAGATGGATTTTAACGCCGTTCCGCTGCGGGATGCGCAGGAGCGGCGGGTTTGGGAGCTGCTGGTGTGCGATGCCAGCGGCCAGTTTCGCCAGGCCCAGTACTGCAGCAACCAAGAGGTCAATAGCACCTGGGTGGCCCAACAGTTGCGCAGCTATTTGGAAGTGGCCCCCCAGCCCCCTTCGGCCATTCGCGTCTTCCGCGCCCGCATGAGCTCCATTTTGCAACGGGCCTGCAACGCCGTTGGGATCCCGATGCTGCCCAGCCGCCGCGTCTATGCCCTCAAGGCCTGGATGCGGGAACGGGCAGAGCAGGTTTACCCTCAGGAAACCCAATTTACCTACAGCCCCGAGCCGCCGGTGGAGACGGATCCGCCGGATCCCATCCCCCTGCCGGACAAGTTGCAGGGGGAGCGCTGGGCGTTCGTTACCCTGCGGGCCAGGGATCTGCGGGATGCCGAGACCTGGCCAATGGAATTTGGCGAGCTGTTCCCCCTAAACTGGGAGGCCCTGGCGCCTGACACAATCATTCCTGGGTTGGTGATTGCCTCGCGGCGGGCGCTGCCCATAGCAGCCTGGCTGAGCGGTATGGAGCCTGCCTACTTGACGGTGGCGGAGGGACGGCTGCTGTTCGAGGCTGGCCTCAGCGATTGCTACCTGTTTGCGCAACTAAAAGATGAAAAGCTGCAAGCGGAGGCAGAAGGCTTTGCCCAACGCCAACGCCAAGCCCAAGGGATCCACTTTCTCGCCATCCAAAGCGATTTCCGGGCCCAGTCCTTCGCCGGCTTTTGGCTAATGCAGCATCCCCTCTAAAACCATTGTCAGCCCCTTACGTGGATCCTCAAGCTAGCTGTGTTGGCAAAGCAACACAAAAACGGTAGCAGCGGCT
>NZ_JANSJI010000173.1:0-5279 GCF_047462475.1 Synechococcus sp. H55.11 | reverse complement strand
TTGTCATTATCTGATCATTGCCTACGCAGTGCACGTGGCGGCAGCGGCCAGTTCCGGCAGAGCTCAGCAGGAGCGGCATGCTCTTTTGAGAGCTATTGCCCAAGCGCCCAACCGCCACCTAATCCTGCTGACGGCTACTCCCCACAGCGGCATCCCAGAGGCCTTCCGGTCGTTGCTGGGGCTGCTGCGGCCGGAGTTCGAGGAGTGGGACCTTCAGGATCTCAAGGAGAACCAGCGCATCGAGCTGGCCCGTCACTTTGTCCAGCGCACACGGCGGGACATCAAGGAGACCTGGCAAGAAACCGCCTGCTTCCCAACCCGGGAAGCTGAAGATGAGACCTATGACCTTTCACGCTGCTACCGCGAGCTGTTTGAGCGCACCTATGCCTTCTGCTCGGAGCTGGTGCGCACCGGCCAGCAGATGGAGCAGCGGCGGCGGCGCGTACGCTACTGGGGGGCGCTGGCTCTTTTGCGCTGTGTCATGTCCAGTCCGGCAGCGGCTCTGGCGGCGCTGGCCAATCGCAGCGCAGGCTCTCGGGAAGAAGAGGCTGAGGAGAGCTTTAGCCGCTGGGTGTTCGAGTCGGCACAAGAGCGTACTGACGACGAATTACCGCTGCCAGCTCTTGAAGCTGCAGAGCAAACTCTGCCCGACAGCGACCGCCGCCGGTTGCGGGAGCTTGCCCGTCTGGCCCACCAACTTCACGGCGTAGACCAAGACACCAAGCTGGCGCGGGCCATCGAGCTGGTGAAGCGGCTCCTCGCCGAGGGCTTTCACCCCATTCTCTGGTGCCGCTATGTGGCCACAGCAGGGTATCTTGCCGACCACCTTCGGCAGCACCTGGGATCCGCAACTCAGGTAGCCTGCGTAACCGGCCGCATGGGCGACGAGGAACGGGAGGCCAAGATTGCGGAAATTGCCGTTGACCAGCCACGGGTGCTGGTGGCCACCGACTGCCTCTCGGAAGGGATCAACCTGCAGGAAAAGTTTACAGCCGTCATCCACTACGACCTGCCCTGGAACCCCAACCGGCTGGAACAGCGGGAGGGGCGGGTGGATCGCTATGGCCAACGGGCCGAACGGGTCAAGGTCGTCCGCTTTTTCGGGCGGGATAACCCTGTGGACGGTGCGGTGCTGCAGGTGCTGCTGGACAAGGCGCGGGAAATCCGCCGCACCCTTGGCACCCACGTGCCTGTGCCCGAAGCGAGTGAAAGCGTTACCCAGGCGGTGCTGGAGGCCCTTTTTCTGCGCCAGGGATCCGGCTCAGGGGAGCGCCAGTTGGCGCTGGATCTGGGGATGGCAGAGGTGAGCCAGTTTCACGCCCAGTGGGATCGCTCTGCTGAGCAGGAGCGGCGCAACCGCACCCGTTTTGCCCAGCGATCCCTCAAGCCGGAAGAAGTGCAGCGGGAACTGGAGGCCACAGACGCTGTGCTGGGGGATCCGCAGGCCGTGCAGCAATTTTTTCTAACTGCTGCCCAGCGCCTAGGCCTGGCTGTGATCCCTGACCGGCAGTCTGGAGTCTTCCGGGTCAACCTCAGCCAGGAGGGCACGGCAACCCTGCCGGAGACCATTCGTTCAGTCCTGCCCCAGCCCAAGGGTGGACAGTGGCGGATTAGCTTCATCTCCCCCACGCCGGAAGGAGCGGAATACGTTGGCCGCAACCACCGCCTCATCGCTGCCCTGGCCCACTTTTTGTTAGAGAAGGCCTTAGATAAGCCTGAAGAGGCCGTCGTCTCCCGCTGCGGGGTCGTTCGGACGCGGGCTGTGGCTGCGCTCACCACCCTCTTGTTGCTGCGGGTGCGCTACCTAGTGGAGCAGCCGCTGGCTCAGCCTCTGCTAGCGGAGGAGGTGCTGGTGCTGGGAGGGGTTGGCCTAGAAAGGGGCGAAGCCCGCTGGCTGGAAAGTAGGGCAGCGCTCCAGCTTTTGGCCACAGCCAAGCCAGATGCCAACCTGCCGCTTGTAGAAAAGCAGGAGTTGGTGCAGCAGGTGCTAGACAGCCTCAGCCCCTGGCCGCCGACTGCAGAAAACTGGGGTCTAGAACACCCCCTTCAGCAAGGGATCCGGGAGGCCATTTTCCAGCGAGCTGGCGAGCTGGCTGAGGCCCACAAGCGCATCCGACAGGCCATCTCCCAGCGCGTGCGCGGGCTGGAGGTTAAGCCGCAGTTTCCCCCCGATCTGCTGGGAATTCTTGTCCTACAACCTCTGCTGTCCAGATGAGCCAATTTCCTGCTGTACGCCTTGAAGGGGGCCTCTTGGGGCCGGACATTCTGGAGCAGCTTTTGGCTGGCGAGCTGTCAGGCCAGAAGCCGAAAGACTTTGGGCTAGAAGACAAGCGCAGCCTGACGGAAGAAATTGCCAGCGTCTTTGCCGAGGCCCGCACCCAGTGGGAAGTTTTCCGCCGCCGGCTGGCCCGTCTGCCGGAAGGGGATCCGGCCACGTCGGTTACCCGCGATGCCTGGGTTATTCCCTTTCTTAGCTTTCTGGGCTACGAGCTGCGCTACAACCCACGGGCCCATGAGCTGGACGGTGCTACCTTTGCCATTTCGCACCGCGCCGGCGAAGCAGAGGATGCCCCGCCGGTGCACATTGTGGGGGTACGCCAGGAGCTGGGGCGGCTGGCTTCCACCGGCAGGCCGCGTCTAGCCCCTCACTCACTGCTGCAGGAGTATCTCAACCGCAGCGAGCACCTCTGGGGCATCGTCACCAACGGGCTGACCCTCCGTCTATTGCGGGACAGCACCTTTGTGCGCCGGCAGGCCTATGTGGAGTTTGACCTGCAGCAGATTCTAGAGGAGCAGCGCTTTAACGACTTTGCCATCCTGTTTCGCCTGCTGCACCGCAGCCGTTTGCCCCAAAAGGCAGAGCAGGCGCGGGAGTGTTGGCTGGAGAAGTACTACCAGCAGGCTCTGGAACAGGGGGGGCGAGTCCGCGAGCGGCTGCGGGATGGGGTGGAAGAGTGCCTCAAGGGCCTGGCCAAGGGTTTTCTTGCCCATCCCAAAAACTCCCACCTGCGGGAGCGGCTGGCTTCTCCAGGATCGAACTGCCTTACCCCGGAGGAGTTCTACCGGCAACTGCTGCGGCTGGTCTACCGCTTTTTGTTTCTCTTAGTCTCGGAGGAGCGGGGGCTAATTAGCGCCAGCCCCCTCTACCGGGATCACTACGGCGTGAGTCGGCTGCGGCGACTTTTGGAGCGGCGCAGCGCTTTTACGGAGCATGAGGATCTCTGGTGCAGCCTGCGGGTGCTCTGGCGAGTGCTTTCCCAGGAGGAGCTGGCAGAGCATCTAGGGGCTGCACCTCTCAACGGCGAGTTGTTTGCCCCTTTGGAGCTGGATGGGTGCAGCCTGAGCAACCGGGATCTGCTGCAGGCCTTCTGGCACCTGGCCTACTACCAAGAGAACGCGACCTCGCCGCCGCGCCGGGTCAACTACGCCGCTTTGGACGTAGAGGAGCTGGGATCCGTCTACGAAAGCCTGCTCGACTACCGGCCCCAGATTGACACCTCAGGCAGTGTGCCCTGCTTTGACTTAGGCTACGGCTCCGAGCGCAGAAGTACCGGCTCCTACTACACCCCGCCGGAGCTGGTGGCAGAACTTGTCCGCTCGGCCCTGGAGCCAGTGCTGCAGGAGCGGCTGAAGTCTGCAGCCGGCCGTGAGGAAAAGGAACGGGCCATCCTATCGCTGCGGGTTCTGGATCCCGCCTGTGGCTCTGGGCATTTTCTCTTGGCGGCTGCCCGACATCTGGGCAAGGAGCTGGCCAAGGTTCGCACCGGCGAAGAGGAGCCCGCCCCCGAGACTGTGCGCGAGGCCATCCGCGACGTGGTGGCCCACTGCCTCTACGGCGTGGACAAAAACCCCTTGGCGGTGGAACTCTGCCGCGTGGCCCTCTGGCTGGAGGCCCATTGCGCCGGCAAACCGCTTACCTTCCTCGATCACCGCATCAAGTGTGGCGACTCGCTGGTGGGGGTGCTGGATCTAAAGGTTCTGGAAAAGGGCCTTCCTGATGCTGCTTTCGAGCCGGTAAGTGCCGACTCCAGGGAGGCTGCCCGCTCTCTGAAGGGGCGAAATCGCGCCGAGCGCAGGGATTTGGAAACAGGCCAGCTTTCTCTGCCGCTTGAGGCCGACCAGGTGGTGGCCCAGCTCAGCCAGGAGCGGCAGCAGCTCGAAGCTATCCAGGACGACTCGCCAGCCAATGTACGCCGCAAGCAGGAGCTCTACACCCGCTACTGTCAAAACCCAGAACACCAGAAACTGACAGAAGCCTGCAACCTTTGGACGGCGGCCTTTTTCCAGCGCTTGACCTCGGACTTCTCGGCGGCCATTACCACGAAAGCGGTCAGCGAGCGGCTGGAAAATCGAGCCAACTCCCGCGCTCTGGCCACCGCCGTAGCTCTGGCTTGCGAACAGCGCTTCTTCCACTGGCCACTGGAGTTCCCGGAGGTGTTTCACCTTCCCCCCTCGCCCGGAGAAGGGGGCTGGGGAGGTGAGGGCGGCTTCGATGTTATCCTCGGCAACCCACCCTGGGAAATGATCCAGCTAGAGGAGCAGGAATTCTTCGCTAGCCGCGACACTGTGATAGCTGAGGCACCCAACGCTGACGCTCGCAGGCGGCTCATCGCAGCACTCGCCGACACCAACCCCACCCTCTGGCAAGACTATCAGCGCGCCTTGCACGCCGCCGAAAGCACCAGCCGCTTCCTGCGTGGCAGTGGGCTATATCCCCATACCGGTCGCGGCGACATCAACACCTACTCTGTGTTTGCCGAGCGCGTCCGCGCCCTGCTCAACCCTCGCGGGCGGGCCGGCATCATCGTGCCAACCGGCATCGCCACCGACGCCACCAACCAATTCTTCTTCGCCGACCTGGTGGAAAAGGGGCAACTGGTCAGCCTGTTTGATTTTGAAAACCGCGAAGCTATCTTCTCTGGCGTGCATCGCAGTTACAAGTTCTGCCTGCTCACCATCTGCAGGAGAAGCACGTCGGTGAGCCCCCCTACCTTCAGCTTCTTCGCAACTCGCACCGAACACCTGCGCGACCCACGCCGTGTATTCACCCTAACCGCCGACGACATTGCCCGTATCAATCCCAACACCCGCACCCTGCCCGTCTTCCGCACCCGTCAGGATGCCGAGCTGACAAAGGCTATCTACCAGCGCGTGCCGGTGCTAGTGAATGAAAACTCTCCCCCCTCTCCCACAAGGGGAGAGGGGCCGGGGGTGAGGGCCAACCCCTGGGGCGTGCGCTTTGTCGGAATGTTTGACATTTGCAACGCCTCCGGCCTCGT
>NZ_JANSJI010000172.1:0-1213 GCF_047462475.1 Synechococcus sp. H55.11 | reverse complement strand
AGTCGGCAGCGTCTGCTGTGTATAAGAGTCAGCAATATGGCTGGAGACGACGACGATTATCGTTCCTTCGGTGGCAAGGGGGCAAGCAAGGGATCCCTCCCTGGGTCTGTCGATCCAGCGGAGTGACGAGACAATTCCATCTTGCCCTATTGGCCAGCCGCCAGGCGGGCTGGGGCTGTCGTAGCCCCAAATGGTCGGTTGCCGGCGGAGGGAGCGTTGGCCTGAGGGATCTCGCTGGGGGCTAGGTGGCCTGGAGCTCCTCCCTTAGGCGCTGAGTGGCTGCCACCATGTTCCTCAGGGCAGGGATCACCTCCTCCCAGCGGCGGGTTTTTAGGCCGCAGTCGGGGTTGACCCAGGTTTGTTCTAGCGGCAAGTGGGCCACTCCCAGGCGCAGTTGCTGGAGAATCTGCTCGGTGTCGGGCACCGCCGGGCTGTGGACGTCGTAAACGCCGTTGCCCACCTGGTGGCGATAGCCCGCTTGGGCGATCTGCAGCAAGGTTTTGTTGCTGCTGCGGCTGTTTTCGATCGAGAGAACGTCGGCGTCCAGCCGCTCGATGTGCTCGATGATGTCCCCGAACTCCGAGTAGCACATGTGAGTGTGGATCTGGGTTTCGGGCTTGGCGCCAGCGGTAGCCAGTCGGAAGGCCTCCACCGCCCAGCTTAAGTACTCCGGCCAGCGCTCTTTTTTCAAGGGTAGACCCTCCCGCAGCGCTGGCTCGTCCACCTGTACCATTACGGCTCCGGCAGCTTCTAAGTCGGCCACCTCTGCCCGCAGGGCCAAGGCAATTTGCAAGGCTTGCTCGCGTCGGGAAAGGTCGACGCGGGGGAAGGACCAGTTGAGCATGGTTACCGGCCCGGTGAGCATCCCCTTAACCGGCTTTTGGGTTAGAGATTGGGCCACCTTAAACTCCCGCACCGTCATGGGGCAAGGGCGAGACACATCGCCGTAGAGAATGGGGGGACGCACGCAGCGGCTGCCATAGCTCTGCACCCAGCCGTGCTCGGTAAAGGCAAAGCCCTGCAGTTGCTGGGCAAAGTATTCCACCATGTCGGTGCGCTCGAACTCGCCATGCACCAGCACATCCAGGCCAATTTCTTCTTGAATGCGGATGCACCTGGCAATTTCGGCGTCGATAGCGGCCTCGTATTCGGCCTGGGAGATCTCGCCCTTTTTGTACTTGACCCGCCACTGCCGGACTTCGGGGGTTTGGGG
>NZ_JANSJI010000171.1:0-20790 GCF_047462475.1 Synechococcus sp. H55.11 | reverse complement strand
TCACCCCCAGCCCCTCTCCCTGAGGGAGGATCCCTCACCCCCAGCCCCTCTCCCTCAGGGAGAGGGGAGTAGGGTTCCCTCGCTGTTCGACTGCCAGTAGCGCCCTCGCACGGCCTCTATCCAATTTGGAACCGTCCTCTAACATCCACCTCAAAAACTAAGAAGGGATCCCGCTAAGGGGGATCCCGAAAGATCTATCCTATTCAGGGCAGTGGACTACGAACCGGCGAGGCAGTAGGTTTTCTGATGAGTGGAGAAACCTCACCCTGCCCTCGCCAGAGGATTAGTAGTCGTAGTCACCCATGCCGCTGCCGCTGCTGGCCGGCGTGTTGGTTTTGGGCTCGGGCTTGTCCACCACGATCGCTTCGGTGGTGAGCACCATGCTGGCAATCGAGGCAGCGTTTTGCAGAGCAGAACGGGTCACTTTGGCCGGGTCAACGATACCCGCTTCAAACATGTCCACATAGGCGTCGTTCTGGGCATCGTAACCCACCGTGAAGGGTTTCTCTTTCACCCGCTCCAGCACGATCGAGCCGTTCTGACCAGCATTCTCGGCAATGCGGCGCAGCGGAGCGCCCAGCGCGCGGGCAACCAGGTTGGCCCCCACCAGCTCATCGCCGGACAGGTTGGCCTGCGCCCACTCGGTGACCACCGGCATCAGGTGCGCCAGGGTAGTGCCGCCGCCCGGGACGATCCCTTCTTCCACCGCCGCTTTGGTGGCGTTGATGGCGTCCTCCAGGCGCAGCTTGCGATCCTTCATCTCGGTTTCGGTGGCCGCGCCCACTTTGATCACCGCCACACCGCCGGAGAGCTTGGCCAGGCGCTCCTGCAGTTTTTCTTTGTCGTAGGTGGAATCGGTTTCTTCAATTTGGCGACGGATTTGCTCGCAGCGGGCTTTGACGGCCGCTTCGTTGCCTTCCGCCACGATGGTGGTGTGGTCTTTGGTTACCGTGACGCGACGGGCCGAGCCGAAGGAGTCGAGACGGGCGTTCTCCAGCTTCAGGCCGCGTTCTTCGCTGATGACCTCACCGCCGGTGAGGATGGCGATGTCTTCCAGCATGGCCTTGCGGCGATCCCCAAAGCCAGGCGCTTTCACCGCTACCACGCTCAGCACGCCCCGCAGCTTGTTTACCACCAGGGTGGCCAGGGCTTCTTTCTCGATGTCTTCGGCGATGATCAGCAGCGGACGACCGGCGCGGGCCACTTGCTCCAGAACCGGCACCAGGTCTTGCACCAGGGTGATTTTCTTATCGGTAATCAGGATGTAGGGGTTTTCCAGAACCGCCTCCATCCGCTCCGTGTCGGTGACGAAGTAGGGAGAGATGTAGCCTTTGTCAAAGCGCATCCCCTCCGTCACTTCCAGCTCGGTGGTCATGGACTTGCCTTCTTCCAGGGAGATCACCCCTTCGCGGCCCACTTTGTCCATGGCCTCGGCAATCATGCGGCCCACTTCCTCATCGTTGCCGGCGGAAATGGACGCTACTTGGGCAATGGCTTTGGAGTCTTCCACTGGGCGGGCATGTTCGGCAATTTTGTCCACCAGGAACTTCACCGCCTTGTCAATGCCGCGCTTGAGGGCAATCGGGTTGGCGCCGGCGGCTACGTTTTTCAGCCCTTCTTTAACCATGGCATGGGCCAAGACGGTGGCGGTGGTGGTGCCGTCACCAGCCGTGTCGTTGGTCTTGGAAGCCGCCTGACGGATCAGGGAGACGCCGGTGTTTTCAATGTGGTCTTCCAGCTCGATTTCTTTGGCGATGGTTACCCCATCGTTGATGATTTGGGGCGCGCCAAATTTTTTCTCCAGTACAACGTTGCGCCCTTTGGGGCCAAGAGTAACGGCTACTGCTTCTGCCAATACATCCATGCCGTGCTCAAGGGCGCGACGAGCGTCTTCGCTGAAAATGATCGATTTGGCCATAGTTAACCTCTGACGTACAAACGCCGGTAAGGGTGAAACAAAGACTCAACGGCTCGACTGCTGAATTGCAGTTGAGTTGCTACCGAAGCACTGATGAATTACTGAACAATGGCGAGAATGTCCCGCTCGGCCAGCAGCACATATTCATCGCTGCCCAGCTTCACTTCTGTGCCGGCGTACTTGGAGTAGAGCACTTTATCGCCGGCCTTCAGTTCCATCGGGATCAACTTGCCCTCGTCATTGCGCTTGCCGGGGCCGACAGCGGCCACCTCCCCCACTTGGGGTTTTTCTTTGGCAGTGTCGGGCAAAAAGATGCCGCCTGCGGTTTTCTCGTCCTGCTGGGCAATTTTGACCAGCACGCGGTCGCCCAGCGGCTTCAGGGTAGAGACGTTCAGAGCTACTGCAGCCATGACAATTTTCCTCCGTGATCCGAAAGCACGAAGCTGAAGGGTTTAACTTATGAGTCGAGACCTTAAGCTTGTGCAAATCGAGGTTTTAGCACTCTCGACTTACGAGTGCTAGTTTATCAGCCAACTTTCTGGCCTGACAATAGCCCCTGTGGGCGGGATCCCGCTTTTGGGCAGGTACGGTTGGGTACGGATCTCTCTACTTCTGGGCCTGTTGTGGGATCATGGCCTGAGGGGGGTGGAGCAAGCAGGTGCGGATCCCGTTTTTTCAAGTAGATGCCTTTACGGCGGTGCCTTTTGGGGGCAACCCGGCGGCGGTGTGTTTGCTGCCCCAGGAGCTGCCGGCAGCTTTGATGCAAGCGATTGCGGCGGAGAACAATTTGTCGGAGACGGCTTTTTTGCTGCCCCAGGGATCCCTGGGCGCTGTTCCCCACTATGGGCTGCGCTGGTTTACTCCGACGACGGAAGTGGATCTCTGTGGCCATGCCACCTTGGCCGGTGCCTATGTGCTCTTGACCGAGGTGCACCCGGAAGCTCAGGAGGTGGCCTTTTCCACCCGCAGTGGCCGGTTGTCGGTGCGGCGGCAGGGGGAGCGGCTGGCGATGGATTTTCCCGCCCAGGCTCCCCAGCCCTGGCCGGAAGCGCAAGAGCAGGTGGCAGCGGCTTTGGGGATCCCACCTGTAGATCTGTGCCGCGGAGGCATGGGTATGGCGGTGCTGGCTTCGGCCCAGCAGGTGCAGCAGGTGCAGCCGGATTGGGCCCAGGTTCAGGCGCTCCCCGTTTCCGGCTTGATCGTCACCGCCTCTGGGGAGGATCTGAAGGATGGGCCGGATTTCGTCTGCCGCGTTTTCGCCCCCCAGTTGGGGATCGTGGAGGATCCGGTGACGGGATCTGCCCAGTGTCTTTTGATGCCCTATTGGTCGAGGCGCCTGGGCCGGGCTGAGCTCAAAGCCCGCCAGCTCTCGACGCGGGGAGGCGAGCTGTGGTGCCGCGATCTCGGCCCTCGTGTGGAGATTGCCGGCCAAGCGGTGTTGGTGATTGTGGGAGAGCTGCGGATCCCCTAGAAAAAAGCACCCCGGCTGGTTCCGGGGTGGTGGAAAAAGTATGGGAACGGTTGGGCTAGCCCAAAAGTTCTGCCGCCTGAATGAGTTCCACTTGCTTTTTCTTGAGCACCAGCAGGAGCTGGGTGATGGCCACCGCTGCCAGGAAGGCCACCAGCCATTTCACCCGATCCGGGCTTTGCAACACCAGATCCCGCTCTGCTTGGCCAAAGCCGCCCACGTTGGGGTTGTTGGTGACCGGATCCCCCTCTTGGACGCTGTCGCCCACGTTAACCACCAACTCCGGCCCCGGCGGCACTACCAAGTTTTGGATCCCGTTTTCGGTCTCGAAACTGAGCACCCGCGTGCCCGGCAACTCGTATTCGGGCGGCACTAGGGCGGCCAGCTCAGCTGGCAGGTCGCTGAGATCCGACTCGACGGTGGCAATGCTGGCCAGGCGACCGGTGGCGGGAGCGCGGAAGACGTTGTTGTTGCTGAGGCTGCCGTCGGGGTTGATCTGGCCACGACCGCGGTTGGCGCCGACATAGACCCGATATTTCATGAAGGCCACCGAGGAATCCTCTTTCGGGTCAGGCGCTACCACCGGGAAGACGATTTCCTGGTGTTGCTCGCCGGGCAAAGGGCCCACCAGAAGGATGTTGGGCTTCTCGTCGCTGTAGGGGGTGATGTAGGTCTCGGCGGTTTCCTGCCGCTGTTCCTCGGTCATCTCCTCTTCGGTAGCCAAACGGAAGCCCTCCGGCAACACCACCACAGCACCCACATTCAGCCCGCCTTTGCTGCCATCCCCCAGCACCTGCTGTTTGCTCAGGTCATAAGGGATCCCGACCTTGATGGTGAACACCTGGCCAGGGGTAACCGCCTGCGGCACTTCGGCACGGGCGGGCATGGCGTTCAGGTGGCAGTTGGCGCAGACAATTTTTCCGGTGGCCTCGCGGGGGTTGTCGTAGGCCATCTGGGCGTAATAAGGGTAGGCTGCCGCCGGACGGGATCCCATCCCCAGCAACAGCAGCAGCGCACACACGGCTAAGCAAATTCGCTTCATAAGTCCAGCTCAGAATGGATTGCAATCACAGTTTTGGAACACAATTGGGGAAGAGCGATCTCGATCATTCGCCCCACCTCGCTCGGCAGAAGCTGACCTAACCACAAGCGGCTCACCTCGCCATCGGGATCCTGACTCACCGTTTTAAAAGGACTCCATCCCGCTGGCACGACCGGGAATTCAGTTAACCTCAGTTAACAGTTGAACCCAATTGCCGCCGTAGAGCTGTCGGGATCCCTTGCTCCTTCAGCTAGGCCTCGCGGAAATCGGGGCCTTGCCAGGGGCTGAAGCGAACGTTGTCGCCATCCACTGTGGCGCTCACCAGCTCCAGCGAGCGGGGAGCCGGCCCCCGGATCACCTTGCCGTTGGCCGCGTACTGGGATCCGTGGCAAGGGCACTTAAACAAGTTTTCTCCCACATTCCAGGGCACCACACAGCCGAGGTGGGTGCAAACAGCATTGAGGCCGTAATTGGCCACCGCCCCGTTGTCGATCACGATATAGGTGGGATCCCCCTTTAAGCCTTGGGCCAGCACCCGATCCGTGGCGGCATGGGTGGCCAACAGTTCACTGACGCTGATGGGCTTGCCGAGGGCGTCCTGAGCGATGAGGCCCTCACCCCCTCCCCCGGACGAGGGCGGAATAAAATACTTCACCACTGGGTAGAGGGCGCCCACCACCACCACTCCCACCGAGCCACTGAGCAGGGCATTCAGAAAAACCCGCCGGCTCATGGGGGGGGCTTCAAAGTTGCTAACCGCTTCCGTCATAATGGCAAATGCAGACCTGAGAAGTTTTAACGTTCGTTGACAAGCGACACCATCCTAACCGACCCCTTTGGCCAATATCGTTAAGAAATGCAACGGTGAACCCAAGGCCTTCAGCCTACCCGGCAACATTGAAGCCAGTCTCAAGCCAGTGCGATGACGGGATCCGACTTTCAAGCTTTGCTGCAAGACAAGTGGGGCTGCTCCTACGACGTGCAGTTGCGGCGTATCCAGCAAAAGGTGGTGTTGCTGGTGATGTGGCGCTACCTGGAGCAGCCCTCTTTTCCCTTGAGCGAGGCCGAGTACCTGGCCCACTTGGAGAAGGTGATGGCCCATTTACAGGCTTGGGGGGTGTGGGAAACCGTGCGCCGCGAAATCGAAGCCACCCGTCAGAGGCCTCGCATGGGCAAAGCGGTGGCCATTCCTCTGGATTTGCAAAAGGTGGGGGAGCGGGCCTCCGAGTGGTTGCTGTAAGTCCTAGAGGGGACGCTGCTTGCGCACTGGTTTGGTTTCGGGGCGATCCTCCTGAGCTTCTGATTCCAGTTCCAGCAGCGTGCGGAATGCCGGCTCGTCCAGACGGTAGTCCCGCTGCTCGATCAGATCTCGGTCGGTCGAGTAAATGGTGTCGGACTCGGACACAACTTCCTGACGGCGGAAGCGGCGGGCAAAGTTGAGTTTGCGCAGCAGCGCCTCTGTGGGACGCTTCAGTTGCTCTCGCCAAAGCTGCCGGATGCGATTGCGCCGCTCCACCCCTTGATTGCGAATTTGCAAGGCCAGCCAGCGAACGGCAGGCACGGCCAAAAACAGCGTGCCGTAGAGGAAGAGGAATCCAATCAGCGGGTAGATAAACGCCAAAAAGGCGTTGCTGCCGGCGGCGGCGGCCACCTCTTCCCGCGCTCCGTAGAGAATGGCGGCCAGAAAGAAATTGAGCACCCCCAATCCCCCCGCCAGGGTCAGTTGACCAGGTGTAGCCCGGCTAAACACCCAGGGTTTCTCTTGCAACACTTCAGGGATCCCCTTGGGCTGGCGCTCTGAGGCGGCCACCTGCAGCTCCGGGAAGCGGTAGACGATATCCCCGTCGTCGCTCACCTCCGGCTGACCGTCGAACTTGAGCAAAATCGGCAGCATGTAGTCTTCATACTCCAGGGCCGGGGATCCCGGCTCCACATCCAGATAGGGCAACACCTGCTCTGCTGTGATCACCCCTCCATTGGCGCGAATCAGTTGGCCGATGAGGGCATAGCGCTCCTCCTCTAGGTTGGCATTGGGATCCCCATCCCCAAACAGGAAGCTGTACACCGCCTCCAAAAAGTTCATCTCTGCTTGTTCCTGGCGGGGGCGCGCCCGACCGGAATAGTCCCTGTAGTAGTAGGGATAGGGATCCCAGAAGGGGTTGCCAACCCAAAGGTTGGGAAAGTAGTAAAACCCTATCCCCCGCGACCGGCTGCGATTGTCCTCCTCGCGGCTACTGGCCATCTGCAGAGCAATCAAGGCCAAAACGATCAAAACAATCGACACCACCAGCAGGATGCCAAAGGAGATGCGCAGCCCATAGAGAAAGCCCCCCCACAGCTTGCGACGCAGGGCGGCAAGCCGATCCTGCTGCTCTTTGCGCTTGAGAATGCTGCGAAAATCAGGCGGGAAAACGTAGGCGATCTCCCCCTGCCGGGAAACTTGCAGATGCCCCTCCGCCTTTTGGGCCAAATTCAGCAGCTCTTGTTTGGCCTCGTGTAAAGATAGGCCCGTGCTGGAGGCAATATCTCCCAGAGTGACCCGCAGGCCCAACTGTTCTACTGCGTCCATCACCAATGTTTGGGTAGCCACTCTTAACCTCCGCTTTTCGCCGAGACGCGCCGGGGAGCCTATCGGAACCCTTGACCCCGATCCGCTCCCGCATCGATCTATTTCCAGTATCTCCCCTCAACTCCGCGGCGGCGAGGGTCGTTGTTCCTCCCGCCAGCTTTTAACTGGGATCCCCATGAGGTGCCCTGCTGTTTTCTCCACAGCTTGCCGACCTGCCGCAACCTAAGCTTGGGGGAGTCTTATGTACCCCCATCTAGGGCAGCCAGGCCATCACGGCCAGCAGGGCAGAGAGGATCCCGATTAACGCCCAGGTGAGCGGCTTTGTATCCAACGGGGGAGCGGCTTCGCGAGGATCAAGGGAATCGCCAGATTTGGGGGAAGAGCCCTTGCGCTGAGATTGCCCATAGTCCAAGCGGTACGCCGGGGGGTCAGCTTCCTCGAGCCGGCTGAGATCGGGAATTTCGCTCAACCACTCCGCCGGACGCCGCAGACGGGGAGCTTGCCAGATGCCCAAAACATAGCGAGCCTGCTGGGCAACTTCTGGATCCGGGTTGCGCAGCAGGGTTTGGGCCAACCGGATGGCCTCCTGCGTTTCGCCAAGGGCTTCTTGGGCCAGGGCCTGCCAGAGCCGTAGCTTGCCCGACTGTGGGTAGCGGCTTTGGGCCTGCTTTATCTGTTCCAGCGCCTGCCGATAGTCTCCTCGCTCGAACTTCGACTGGATCAGGGCCAGGTGCTGGGTCAATCCCAGGTTTTCGGGAAGGGCCATCTTCGGGCTCCGCAGGCTAGGTCAGCTTCTGTTCTACTCCAAACCCCACCAGCAACAGCTCCTGCAAAGGCTGACCTTGAGGGGGGCGTCGGTAGGTGAGGATCTGCCGCAGGCGCAGACGAGGATTGAGTAGGGTGATGGTATCTACGGCAACCACGCGCGTGTAGGTGGTGGTCATCACCAGTTGCAGGGATCCAGGATCGAACCGGAAAACCGCCACCATCGGGCGATCTTCCTCATAGGCCCGATCCCGCAGATAGTCTCCCTCCAGACCCAGGGAGGTTTCTTGCCGAGGGACAAACAGCATGTTCAGCTCTTGCCCGGCCTCCTCCCCCGTTTCGGAAACCGTCTCAAAAGCCAAGTGAAAGCCCAAAAAACCATCCACGTTGTGGTTGGGGTAGTTGTTGTCGGCCAGCACCTTGTGCTTCAGCTCAGGGGTGAGGGTGCGAATGGTGAACTCGGTGCGGGAGCGCTCCACCTCGCCACGGTCTAGGTAATGGTAGGTGCGCTCGGTGCGCCAAGCCCCGATGCAGCAGTTGAAAAAGTGGTGGAATTGTTGGATGGCGTTCATGCAGGCGGGAGCGGACAAAGTCAGAGATCGACGCCGGAGCCGAGAAGTGGCCCAGGCAACTCTGCTCCCGATCCTAAAACGAATCGAAAACAAACAGGAGTCCCCATCCCGAATGCCAAAGATTGAGATCTCCACGGGGTGGAGACCTGGAACGCAATCCCCTCCTAGCGGCCTTGTGCCACCGGGATCCCCTGGGGCTGCCCCAACAGCTCCAGGGCTCGCTGAAGCTGGATGTCCTCCGGCCCGGCCAGGGTTTCTGCCGTTAAGGGAACGGATCCCTCCCCCACCACCACATCCGGCTGGATCCCCTGGTGATGGATGTTATGGCCGCTGGGGGTGAGGTACTTGGCCGTCGTCACCGCCAGCCCAGAGCCATCTGCCAGCTCCAGCAGGGATTGGATCAGCCCCTTGCCAAAGGTGCGCGTTCCCACCAGTCGGGCTCGCCCACTGTCCTGAAGTGCCCCGGCCAACACTTCACTGGCACTGGCGCTGCCCTGGTTCACCAAGACCACCAGCGGCGCCTCTGTGAGCACCTCGCCGGTGGCGGGAATGCTGTCTTGAATGCCGTGGCGATCCGTCACCAGCACGATGTCGCCCTTGGGGATCCAGAAGCGGGCGATCTCGATGGCCGCCTGTAAGAGTCCCCCTGGGTTGTTGCGCAAGTCGAGAATGTAGCCCCGCACCCCCTGAGCTTCAGCGGCCCGAATGGCTTGACGAACCTGAGCGGCAGCATTGCCGTTGAACTGGCTGAGGCGAATGTAGGCCACCGTTCCCTGAGGCAGCTCAAAAAAACGGGTGCGCACGGGGTTGATGGTGATCGACTGGCGCACCAGCTCCACCTCCCAAACGCGATCCTGCCGCTTCAGCTTCAGAGTAACCGGCGTGCCGCTGCGCCCCCGCAGCCGTTCGGCCACTTCGTCTAAGCTCAGCCCTGCCACCGGCACCCCATCCACGGCCAAAATCTCGTCCTGAGGTTGAATCCCGGCCTGCTCGGCAGGAGTGCCTTCCATAGGCGCAATTACCCGCACCGAGCCCTGCTCGTCGATGGCGATCTGCAAACCGACACCGCTCAGCTCCCCGGCTGTAGAGGTCTGCAAGCTAAGGTAGTGCTCTTTGTCCAGAAAGCGGGTAAAAGGATCCCCCAGCGTCGCCAACATCTCCTCAATAGCGCGGTAGGTCTCTTGCCGATCCTTCAGGGGCCGGGAGAGAAACCGTTGCCGCACCTGCCACCAGTTTTGCCCGTTAAACCCCGGATCTACATAGGCTCGATCCACATAGGCCCAGGCCTGCGCCAGCAGTTGCTGCTCTTCTCCCCAGCGACTGGCCTGAACTGGACAGGCATCCATGCCCAAACTCGCCCAGAGCAAACACCCCAGCAGAACAATGCGGATGCCCCAGGCCAACCTTGCTCGGATCCTCCACCATCTCCGATGGAGCCCTGTGTGTCTCAGCTTCTGCACAACCATCTATCCTAAAAAAAGTTAAGAAATGTGAACAAAACACAGCATTGAAAAGTCGTCTGGCCTGTCGGGATCGAGATCTGGCTCCCAAAGCTGAGCCTTGCGTCAGGATGGTGTTAAAGAATTGTGTTAGATTGCTGAGTGGAGCAGGCCTGCCCTGCCCTCAAGATCCACTTTTCAAAAACTGCAGGCATCATGAGCAAAGTTTACGACTGGTTGGACGAGCGGCTGGAGATTACGCCTTTCGTCGACGACGCAACTGGGAAATTCATTCCGCCTCACGTTAACATCTTCTACTGCCTTGGCGGGGTGACGCTGGTGTGCTTCCTTATTCAGTTTGCCACCGGCTTCGCCATGACCTTCTACTACCGTCCGACGGTGGCCGAGGCCTTTGAGTCGGTCAACTACATCATGACCCAGGTCAACTTCGGCTGGCTGCTGCGCTCCATCCATCGCTGGAGCGCCTCCATGATGGTGTTGATGATGATCCTACACACCTTCCGGGTTTATCTGACAGGAGGGTTCAAGAAGCCTCGCGAGCTGACCTGGGTGACCGGTGTGATCTTGGCGGTGCTGACAGTTTCTTTTGGCGTTACCGGCTACTCCCTGCCCTGGGATCAGGTGGGCTACTGGGCAGTCAAGATCGTCTCCGGTGTGCCCAGTGCGATTCCGGTGGTGGGTGACTTGTTGGTGCAGCTTATCCGTGGCGGCGAAGCTGTCGGCCAAGCGACTCTGACTCGCTTCTACAGCTTGCATACTTTTGTGTTACCCTGGCTGGCTGCGGTCTTCATGACCATGCACTTTCTGATGATCCGCCGCCAAGGGATTTCTGGGCCTTTGTGAGCAAAGTTTGTCTCTTGGCTCCGCAAACGGTGACCCTTTAGCTTCTGGTTTTCAGGATTTTTGCAAGGAGAACTCTCATGGCTATCTCAAAGCAGGTCATAGCGACTGAGGCCATTACCCGCAAAGTTGACCTAGACAACCCCAAGGTTGTAGCCAAGCTGAAGAAAAACATGGGCCATATGACCTATGGTGAGCCTGCTTGGCCCAACGATTTGCTTTTTATGTTTCCGGTGGTGATCCTGGGTACCATCGGTCTAATCGTCGGCCTGGCGGTCATGGATCCCGCAGGGGTGGGCGAGCCGGCGGATCCCTTTGCCACACCGCTGGAAATTCTGCCGGAATGGTATCTCTACCCCGCTTTTCACATTTTGCGTATTGCTCCCAACAAGTTGTTGGGGATTGCTCTGATGTCTGCTATTCCTGTCGGTCTTTTGTTTGTGCCCTTCATCGAAAACGTCAACAAGTTCCAAAATCCGCTGCGCCGCCCGGTGGCGACGACGGTGTTTTTGATCGGCACCTTGGTTACCCTCTACCTGGGTATCGGTGCCACTTTGCCCTTGGATAAGTGGGTCACCTTGGGCTTGTTCTAGAGCTTTAGCTTGAGGGTTTGCTCATCATTATTGTTATAGGGTGCAGCAGGTCAGTGGCCAGGCTGCACCTTATATCATCCCTGGAGAGAGCTTTTTGGGGGAGTTCTCCACAAACCTGTGTGCCAAGGGATGGCTGAGCCCGCCGAAATGGTAGTATTTCTACGCCATTGTCTTCAGCTTGACTGCTCATGAGCGCCGCAACTGCTCGAACCTATCGGATCACGGCCCTAGCCGGCGATGGGATTGGCCCAGAAATCATGCGGGTGGGGCGGGCTGTCTTGGATGCGGTTGCTGCCCAGATGGGGTTTTCCATTCAGTGGCAGGAGGGTCTGATCGGCGGGGCGGCCTATGAGGAAACGGGGGATCCCTTGCCGCCAGAAACCCTGAAAATGGCCCAGGAGAGCGACGCCGTCTATCTGGCAGCGGTTGGCGACTTTAAGTACGACACCCTGCCTCCTGAGAAACGCCCAGAACGGGCTTTGTTGGGCTTGCGGGCCGGCCTGGGGCTCTTTGCCAACTTGCGCCCGGTGAAAGTCTTCCCCCAACTGGTGGCGGCCTCTTCCCTGAAGCCGGAGGTTATCGCGGGGATCGACCTGGTGGTGGTACGCGAGCTAACAGGGGGCATCTACTTTGGTCAACCCAAAGGGATCTTCACAGATGCCAAGGGATCCCGGCGCGGCGTGAACACCATGGTCTACAGCGAGGCCGAGGTCGATCGCATCGCTCGTGTGGCCTTCGAACTGGCGCGCAAGCGGCGGCGCAAGCTCTGCTCGGTGGACAAGGCCAATGTCCTGGAGGTATCGCAACTGTGGCGGGAGCGGGTCAATGCCATGGCGGCTGAGTACCCCGACGTGGAACTTTCCCACCTCTACATCGACAATGCTGCTATGCAGTTGGTGCGCTGGCCCAAGCAGTTCGACGTCATCCTCACCGGCAATCTCTTCGGCGATATCCTGTCCGACGAGGCGGCAATGCTGACCGGCTCTATTGGTATGCTGCCCTCGGCCTCCTTGGGATCCTCCGGCCCTGGGGTGTACGAGCCGGTACACGGGTCGGCTCCCGATATTGCCGGACAAGACAAAGCCAACCCCATTGCCCAGGTGCTCTCCGGCGCTCTGCTGCTGCGTTACTCCCTGGAACAGCCGCAAGCTGCCGACCGCATCGAACAGGCGGTAGAGGCCGTTTTGGCACAGGGTTACCGCACCCCAGATATCTATTCCGAGGGAACAACCTTAGTGGGTTGCCGGGAAATGGGAGACAAACTGGTGGCAGCTCTGTCCCAGCAGCAGGCGTCGTAGCCTTGCAAGCAAGATTGAGATGCTTTACCCCCTCCCCCAAAAGGAGAGGGGAACTACGCCTAACCCGCCTCAGGAAGAAGGTCGATCCCCTCAGTCGTTTCAAGCGCCTCTTCCGGTCGAGAGGTTGTTTCTTGGCAGCGCTCCATAGCTTGCAAAAGCAGGGTTTCCCCTTCTTGCAAGGTTTCGATGCGACAGAGAAGGGCGCGGAATTGAGAAGCCCCCACAAAATCTTTGATGTACCAAGTCATGTGCTTGCGGGCCTGTCGGATGCCACGTTCCCCCTTACACTCCCAGAGGCCCCGCAAGTGTTCTAAAGCCATTTGAATCCGCTCCAGGGGGGTAGGAGCTGGTCTTTCTTGGCCGGTTTTCAGGAAGTAATCGATTTCCCCCACCAGGAAGGGATAGCCCATGGTGCCGCGGGAGCACATCACCCCATCGGCGCCAGTTTCCTCCAGACACTTTACCGCCGCCGCTGGTGAGAAAATATCCCCGTTGGCAATTACCGGAATGCGCAGATGCTCTTTGACACGGCGAATCCAATCCCAACGGGCTTTGCCGTTGAACCCCTGAGCCCGTGTCCGGCCATGCAAAGTCAGCAATTGCGCTCCGGCCTCCTGCAGCCGGTGGGCAAAATCCAGAATGTTGATCTCCTGATCCGACCAACCCAGGCGAGTTTTCACTGTAACAGGTACGGGCACGGCTTTGGCCACCGCTTCCACAATCCGGGCTGCCGTGTCCGGCTCCCGCAGCAGGGCAGAGCCGCCGCCGTTTTTGGTGATCTTGTTCACAGGGCAGCCCATGTTGATATCTACCAAGGTCGCCCCCTCATCCACCGCCATACGGGCTGCTTCCGCCAAAAAGTGGGGTCGGCAGTCGAACAACTGAATGCCGATGGGCTGCTCCCCCTCCCCCACTTCCATAATGCGGGGTAGCTCGCGGGCATAGTGCAAGCCGGTCGCGTTCACCATTTCGGTGTAGACCAGGCTTTGCGGGGCAAAGCGGCGTACCAGCCCCCGAAACACTTTGTCGGTTACTCCCGACAGGGGCGCCTGAAAGACGCGACTAAAAATCTTCACCCCACCAATCTCAAGGGGTTGGGCCATTCGAGCTTGCAATTGCGGCGAAAGCTGCAGGCTCATCGGGATCCGGAGAAAGCAACCAGCAACTTATCCTTCTTTATTGACAAAGTAAAGTAGGCCCATGATGCGCGCCCGTTTGATGGCGGCGGACAGCTCCCGCTGCTGCTTGGCGGTCAGGCCAGTGATGCGGCGGGGCAGGATCTTGCCTCGCTCGGTTACAAATTTCTTGAGCAGCTCAACATCGGTGTATTTGATCGGCTCTCCCGGCTTGATGGGAGACAGGCGGCGACGAGCGTAAACCATAGGTCAGGGGAACGGTAAAGCGGCTTGAACTACTTGATCTCTTTATGGACGGTGTGGCGGTTGCACTTGGGGCAGAATTTCTTCAGCTCCAAGCGGGCCGTGGTGTTACGGCGATTTTTGGTGGTGGTGTAGCGGTTCACCCCTGGAGAACGCTTATTGACGTTGGTGCGGCACTCCGTACACTCCAGGGTAATGATGATGCGAGCACCCTTTGCTTTGGCCATGACGGATCCCAAGGTGGAGGAAGTAAAAGCACTTGGGAACCCCCAACCCCAGGGGTTGAGGCTGGAGATGGGTTCACCTCGTAAGCGCGATCACCAATTATCCAACTTTTCTTTGACGGAATCAACCCAGTTTTTGACTTGCTTGCCGGTTTGTTGTCTTAGGCTGCGGGTGTTCCGATCCACGTCCTTGCTCAGGCGCTGCATCTGCTGGGAAAGATCGCGCACTGCCTCATTGCGTTGGGCTTGGCGCAACAGCTCGCGAGCGGCGGACTTGACGTCCTCGGCGGCGTCCCCCTCCAGGATGTCCTGCAGCAACCGCAGGGCTTTTTCATCCAGGTGGTAGCCCTGCTCCGATTCCACCACCAGGGTGCGCCCGGCGCGGTCGTGGATGCTCTGGCGTTTTTCCTTGTCGAAGAGGGCGAACAGGCCATCGGCAGCCAGGGGCACCAGCAGGGCTTCCGTGAGCACAAACAGGGAGAGCACCCCTTCGCGGGCCAGGGAGCGAACCAGGTGGGGCGGTGCCTCGGTTTCGGGATCCAAGGTTTTGAGGTTCAGCAGCCATTTGCCAAGGCTTTGGCCAGCGGGGCGGGATTGGAAGTAGCCGCGGTTCACCAGCCAGGTGGCGAAGAAGGCGATGTAGCCGGTCATGTCCACGGCGCCCGCATCGGCTCCCACCAGAGAAGCCAAGCCCTGCGCCAGGTAGGAGACCCCCAGCCCCAGCCCAAAATCTAGGGCAAAGGCCCCGATCCGTTTGCCCCAGGGGGCCAGTTTGGGCAGGTTTTCCTCGGCCTGGGGCGAGCTGGCTGCTTGGGAAGCCGGTCGCTCTGCTTGTACAGGAGGCAGGGAGGTTGCCGGGGGCAAGGCGCTGAAAGCTTGCCACTCGCTGGCGTTTTGATCCAGTTGCTCGGTTTTGGGCCGCTCTGGAAATGGAGGCCGTTCAGGATAGGGTCTGGGATCCGTCATCGCAGGTTGAGGCTGTCAGTCCTATCATTCTAGCTAGCAAGGCGGGTCTAGACCCCCACCGGCAGGGGAGCAGGGCTGCGGCGCGGGATCGCGTAGGTCATCCGATCCCGGGCCAGGATTGTGTTGGGAAAAATCGCTTGAGCTTCCGCCAGCAAGTCTTCTAGGGTGATGGGAGCTTCGGGGGTGTAGCGGGGACTGAAGTGGGTGAGGATGAGGGTCTGGGCCTTGGCTTCGGCGGCCACCCGCGCAGCCATGGCGGCAGTGGAGTGCTTGGCGCGCTGGGCCAGTTCGCGATCCGCTTCGGCGTAGGTGGCCTCGTGGATGACCAGGTCAGCAGCGCGGGAGAGATCGACGGCGTTGCGGCAGAAGATGGTGTCGGTGCAGTAGGAGAGCTTGCGCCCTGGGATGGGATCCCCCACATAATCTCGCCCGTGGAAGTGGCGGCCCTGCCAGAAGATGGATTGCCCAGCCTTGAGCTGGCCGTAGAGGGGGCCGGGCGGGATCCCGTCGGCCTGAGCCTTGGCCACGTCGAAGGTGCCTGGCCGATCCTGTTCCACCACGCGGTAGCCGAAGGCGGGCACCCGGTGATCCAGGGGCGCGCAAAAAACCCAATATTCTGGATCCTGAAGAATGAGACCTGTTTCTACGGTGTGAACCCGGAAGGAATAGGGGATCCGCGTCTCGCTGTAGCGCAGCACCGCCTTCAGGTACTCTTCCAGGCCGGGGGGGCCGTAGATGTCGATGTGCTGGGGGGTACTGCCCAGGCCACAGGAGGCCAACAGCCCCGGCAGGCCGTAGATGTGATCCCCGTGCATGTGGGTGATGAAAATGCGGCGCAACTGGCTGGGGCGCAGCTCGTCCAGCCGCAACAGTTGGTGTTGGGTGCCCTCGCCACAATCAAACAGCCACCATTCCGACCGCTGCGGAAACTGCACCGCCACGCCAGAGACATTGCGCTGGCGGGTGGGCATGCCGGAGCTGGTGCCCAAGAAGGTAACACGAATGGCGTTGGGATCCGTCACAAGGGCAGAACGGTAAAGTTGAAGGAATGGGATCCCTAGCTTATCAACTGTTCCTGCCGCGCGCAGGGAAAAGGCGGCCCAAAACCCTTGTTAGGATGAAAAGTAAGTGTCAGCTTTCCCGCCATGATCACCTTGACCGAGAGCGCCATCCAAGAGCTAAAACGCCTGCGCAGCAAGTACGAGAAGGAGGGATCCCAGCCCATCCTGCGGCTGGGGGTCAAGCCCAGCGGCTGCTCTGGCCTCTCTTACGTAATGAACTTCGAGCCCCAGGCCAACCCTGATGACCATACCTTTGACTTTGGCGATATTCGGGTGGCAGTGGATCCCTTGAGCATGACTTTGATCCAGGGCCTTACCGTCGACTTTTCCGAGGATCTGTTGGGGGGCGGTTTCAAATTCAAGAACCCCAACGCGGTGGCTAGCTGTGGCTGCGGCACTTCCTTTGCCACCGCCGAAACTGCCGCTGCCGTCGGCGATTGATCACATCCTGCCGGACGGCTCTAGGCTGGGCAGGCGGAGCACAAAACACGTCCACCCGTCCTCGCTGCTGACTCGAACGTGGCCCTTGAGATGCTCCACCCACTGCTTCACCAAAGCCAACCCCAGGCCGCTACCTGGCTGGGCCCAGGGATCCGCAGTGGGCACGCGGTAGAAGCGCTCGAAGAGGCGGGGCAGATGTTCCGGCTCGATCTGAGCGCTGTTGCCGATCTTAAACTCAACCCCTTCAGGGATTGGCTGAACCTCTAGACGGATCGTGCCACCTGGCTGGGTAAACTTGCAGGCGTTGTCCAGCAGTTCTTTGAGGATCTGGGTCAGGAGCTGCGGATGGCTGTAAAACCGCCAGGGGGAGGGGGGCAGATCCCCCACCTGCAGCGTGAGGGAGCGGGCCTGGGTGCATTGCTGCGCCGACTCGATCAAGCTGTGCCAGAGGTGGGGCAGGTCAATAGCTGCAACGGCAGAGCCCAGGTCTTTCCCTTCCAGGCCCTGCAGATCCAATAGGCGGTTGATGAGCTGGATTTCGGCCTCGCACTCCTGCAGGGCAATGTCCCGGTATTGCCGCTGCTTCTCGTTGAGGGGGGTGCGGCCCAGGAGTTCCAGGGCTAGCTTGATCTTGGTCAAAGGCGTGCGCAGCTCGTGGGAGACCGTGGCCAGAAAGTGGTCTTTGAGGCGGTTGAGCTGCTCCAGATCTGCCACCTGGCAGGCCAGTTGGGCGGTGCGCTCCTGCACCTTGGCTTCCAGTTCCTGGTTAAGCTGCTGCAGACGGCGCTGGGCCTGGTTGGCTTGCAGCAAGTGGCGCAGCCGCCGCTTCAAAACCGACCAGTGGATGGGCTTGGGGATGTAGTCGCTGGCACCGGCGGCAAAGGCCTCACTGACAAAGGCTTCGTCTTCTAAAGCGGTGACGATTAAAATTGGCATGTCGGGGTTTTGGGCGTGGAGGCGGCGGCAGCACTCAAACCCATCCAGATCCGGCATCACCGCATCCAGGAGCACCATGTCCGGCTGGTGGTGGCTTACGGCTTCTAGACAAGCTAATCCGCTGTCTGCTTCCACAACTTGGTAGCTTTCCCGCTCCAGGGTATAGCGAGCCAAAAGCCGCTGGCTGGGATCATCGTCGGCAATCAACAGCAGTGGCTTTTCCTCGGCCCCAGAGGAGCCCTTTCCCTGTCGGGGAAGGAGATCTGCCACAGGATTGGCATTAAGCTTCTGCATGGCTAGAAGAAAGGAAAGGCCTGGGTGCAGCAGCCGATAACTCCAGGGTAACTCGCCGGTACTCGGCTTCCAACCGTTGCAAGGCCTGCTTCAGGGTATCCCAGTTTACAAAAGCGGGAGAGGGGTGGCGAGAGAGGTTCTCCAGCTCCTGACACATCTGAGCTAGCGACTTGGCCCCCAGGGTGCTGCTACTGCCCTTGAAGCGGTGGGCCAGTTGGGCCACGGTTTGGGCATCTTGCCGCTCCAGAGCCTGGCGCAGGGATCCCAGCAGGGCCTGGCTGTCTTGCTGGTAGGTTTGCACCATCTCCTGCCAGTCTTCGGGGGATCCCAGCATGCTGCGTAGGCTGGCCAGGGTGTCGGGATCCAAGGCTGGCTCCGGTTTTTCTTCCGTACAAGAAGAAGAGATTTCCTGCAAAGCGCGCTCCAGCACAGCCGGCTGCAGGGGCTTGGTCAGGTAGCCGTCGACGCCGGCGGCCTCGGCAGCAGCACGGCTTTCCAGGAAAGCATCGGCGGTGAGGGCAAGGATGCGTGGCTGGCGATCTGGGGGAAGTTCGCTGCGGATGCGGCGGGTGGCGGCCAGGCCGTCCAGCTCCGGCATGTGCAGATCCATCAAGACCAGGTCGTAGGCGCGCAGTTGCAGCGCCTGCAGAGCTTCCAAGCCGTTGGCCACGATGTCCGGCTGATAGCCCAGCCGCTCTAGCATCAGGCGGATGACTTTTTGGTTGACGGGGTTGTCCTCGGCTACCAGGATGTGCAACGGGCAGCGGCTGGCCAAAGGCAGCGGGGGCTCCAAGGGGGAAGTAGCGGCAGGCACTTTTTCCTGGCAAAGCAGAGCCCGCAGTTGCGAGGCCTTGACCGGCTTGCTCAGGGCAGGAAAAGAGCCAGAACTTGCCAGAGCCGCGCTGCGGGCCACCAGCAGCAAAGGCCTCAGGGGGGGCTGCTCCTGCTGCAGAGCCTTGGCCAGGGCCAGTCCATCGCCGTCAGGCAGGCTGGTATCCACCAGGGCCAGGTCAAAAGTCTGGGCCTTGGCCAGGGCTTGGGCTTCTGCTGCAAAGCTGCAGGCCGTTACCTGCATCCCCCAGGCCTGGAGCAGGCGAGCCAGGAGCTGCCGTTGGCTGGCGTTGTCTTCCACCAACAAAACCCGCTTGCCGGCTAGAGCAGCATCGAGGGCTGGGGCTGCCAAGAGGGCCGGATCCGGAACACGCAGCGGGACACGGAAACCAAAGGTGGATCCCTGGCCCGGCTGGCTTTGCACCCAGATCTCTCCGCCCATCAGTTGACAGAGGCGCTGGCTGATGGCCAAGCCCAAGCCCGTGCCGCCGTAGCGGCGGCTGATGGAGCTGTCCACCTGGCTGAAAGGCTTGAAGAGGCGATCCTGCTTTTCCGGCGGGATGCCGATGCCGGTGTCTTGCACCTGGAAGCTCACCCACTGCTCCTGGGCCTCGACGCTTACCACCACTTCTCCCTGCGGGGTGAACTTGATGGCGTTGCTGAGGAGATTGGCCAGGATCTGGCGCAGGCGGTTGGGATCCCCCACCAGGCTGGCTGGCAAGCTGGGATCCACCCAGGCCACCAGCTCCAGATCTTTGCTCTGGGCTTGGGCGGCCATGAGGTCCAAGAGCTCCTCCATGAGCTGGGGCAGGGAAAAGGGTGTTTCCTCCAGCTCCAATTTCTGAGACTCGATCTTGGAAAAATCCAAAATGTCGTTGATGAGGCTAAGCAGCACCTCACTGCCGTAGCGGATGGTCTGCACCCAATCCCGCTGCTGCGGATCCAGGGGGGTATCCAGCAACAGGCTGGCCATGCCCATGATGGCGTTGATGGGCGTGCGGATCTCGTGGCTCATGGTGGCCAAGAATTCGCTCTTGGCGCGGTTGGCCGCCTCGGCAGCTTCCATAGCCGCCTTCATCTGCTCTTCCGTCTGCTTGGCCAGGGTGATGTCCCGCCCGGCGGCGTAGGCCAGGGATCCCGCCAGAGAGGCGCGCCATTCGATAAAGCGGTAGCTGCCGTCTTGGGTGCGGTAGCGGTTGACTAAGCCATCCAGGCGTCCTTCTTGCAGCAGCTTTTGCATCGCCTTCTGCGTGGCCAGCAGATCTTCCGGGTGCACCCATTCCCAAAAGGGGTGCTGCTGCAGCTCCTCGAGGGAACGGCCCAGAACAGTCTCCCAAGCAGGGTTGAGGCGGCGAAAATACCCCTGCTCGTCGGCAATGCAGAGCAAGTCCAAAGCTACCGAGAAGAATTGCTCCAGCTCTGCTTCGGCCTGCTTGCGGGCGGTGATATCGACGGCGGTAAACACCCAGCAAGGGATCCCGCGCAGCACCAGCGGCTGGACGAAGACGTCTTCCCAAAACTCCCGGCCATCCCGCCGTTGCCAGTGCCACTCAAAGCGGGCAGATCCCTGCTGGCGGGCCTGCTCCAGGTGAGGCTGCAGCGAGAACCCCCTTCCCTGCAGGGCCTGGCGATAGGGGGACTGCTCCAAAACGTCGAAGGCCCGCAGCTCCTCCAGGCTGGAAAATCCATAGGCGGCAAGGGCGCGCGGATTAGCCTCCAAGATCTCGCCCGTTTCGGCATGGCGAATGAGGATGGCCACGGCAGCATTTTCAAACAGGGCGCGGAACTTCTGCTCGCTCTCTTGCAGGGCTTGCTGCGCCTGCACCCGCTCCGTGATGTCGCGGATGATGAGCACCACTTCCTGCGCGTTCAGGGGGGCAATGCGCACCTCCTCGTAGAGCACCTCGCCATCGATCTCCAGGCTTTGCTCATAGCGCTGCAGGGTTTGGGTGGCCAGGGCTTGGCGAATATAGGCAAGCCGCCGCTCCGCCAGGTCTGGGGGCAGGAGTTCGTGGGGTGAGCGCCCCAGGTAAGTTTCTGGCAAGCCGTAGGGCCGCACCTCCCCCCCACAGCTCACTCCCAGGCAAACGCCCTGGCTATCGAGGTGAAAGATGAGATCCGGGATGGCCGCCA
>NZ_JANSJI010000170.1:0-1226 GCF_047462475.1 Synechococcus sp. H55.11 | reverse complement strand
GGTAGGGATCAACACCGTAAGGGAAATGCGGGACATAAAGGCCGTTAGATGGCTTCCGTCCCCTTGCGGGGAAAAGGTAGGGATCAACACTGGTCACTCCCTATGCTCAACAAGGGGTTAGTTGAGGCTTCCGTCCCCTTGCGGGGAAAAGGTAGGGATCAACAGTAGGGGGAGCCTATTCGGGTATGGCCCGACCTAGGAGCTTCCGTCCCCTTGCGGGGAAAAGGTAGGGATCAACGCCTTAAAAGAAAACACCAGAAGTTTATATCAAAACCCGCTTCCGTCCCCTTGCGGGGAAAAGGTAGGGATCAACTATTTAAAAGAAGATATACGTACAGATTGGTTTGCTTGCTTCCGTCCCCTTGCGGGGAAAAGGTAGGGATCAACACGTCCACCCGTCAAGATCGTCCAGTTCCCGTTTGTGGGCTTCCGTCCCCTTGCGGGGAAAAGGTAGGGATCAACTCGCATTGCAAAAGCCCCACGTCAAAGTGGGGGCCGCTTCCGTCCCCTTGCGGGGAAAAGGTAGGGATCAACGGGGACGCTCCCGACCTAGAGGCCTCGATTCGCTGGGGCTTCCGTCCCCTTGCGGGGAAAAGGTAGGGATCAACTAGCACAACTTGTCAGGTTGGTAGTCCTTGCCTGCCGCTTCCGTCCCCTTGCGGGGAAAAGGTAGGGATCAACTCGATGACGGCGGTTACCTGATCGCAACCCGATCCTTGCTTCCGTCCCCTTGCGGGGAAAAGGTAGGGATCAACCAGCTTAGGTGTTCCTTTTATCAGTACAAGGGACGTGAAGCTTCCGTCCCCTTGCGGGGAAAAGGTAGGGATCAACTTTGGCGGAGAGCATAGCGCTGCGGCAGCGCGACCAGGCTTCCGTCCCCTTGCGGGGAAAAGGTAGGGATCAACGTTGCCACGCTATCGCTGAGTACGCGGAGTGGACGGAGCAGAGCTTCCGTCCCCTTGCGGGGAAAAGGTAGGGATCAACGACCAGTGTACGTTAGTCAACCAGTTGGCTACTGGTCACGCTTCCGTCCCCTTGCGGGGAAAAGGTAGGGATCAACTCTATGAATCGTCGTACCTTCACAGGAACTATTGCTTCACTTCCGTCCCCTTGCGGGGAAAAGGTAGGGATCAACCGTTTGAGAAGGAAACACCAAAAGTTTCCTTCCAAACTTCCGTCCCCTTGCGGGGAAAAGGTAGGGATCAACCCTACCCCCGGAAAAGCTT
>NZ_JANSJI010000169.1:0-5307 GCF_047462475.1 Synechococcus sp. H55.11 | reverse complement strand
ATGATTTTCCTTTGATTGCCGTAAGGCGTTGAGCACGTGGCTAAGTTTGTGGTCAGTGCTGTGCAATTCCGATGATTTTCCTTAGGAATTGGAAAGGTCTACATCTACCCGGTGGGCACAGGCAAACCCGGAGAAGGCGACGGCGTTGAGGCCTTGACCGGGGAAGGTGCTATCGCCCACGCAGTAGAGGTTGGGAATGGCGGTGCGGTTGAAGGGCATGCCCAAGAGGCCCCAGGGAGTGCCGCGAGGGATGGGGCCGTAGGTGCCGTCGACGCGGCCCAAGAAGCGGCGGTGGGTGCGGGGAGTGCCCACCTCCAGCAGCTCGATGTGGGATCCCAGCTCTGGCCAGAGGGCCTCCAGGCGGTGGATAAGGCGTTTGGCCGCCGCTTGTTTTTGCTGCCGGTACTGCTCCGGGCCCAAGCCCTGCCAGGTTTGCATCCAACTGGGGGTAAAAGCGTGAACAATGTGGCGGCCCGGCGGGGCCAGCTCCGGATCCAAGAGAGTGGGGATAGAGACGAAGATCGTGCTCTGCTCCGCCTCCAGGTCTTGCCAATCTTCTAGAAGAATGTGGTGACAGTAGCGCTCGCCGGCCAGGGCCTCAGCTCGCACCCCTAGGTGCAAGCTTAAGAAACTGGGAGACTGTTGGTAGCGGCTTTGCCAGCGCCGCTCCGCCGCCGGCAGGGATCCCGGCCAGAGGCGCTCAAAGGTATCCCAGCGGGTGGCATTGGAGATGATCTTGCGGGCAAAGAGCTTTTCCCCTCTGGAGAGCTCGACGCCCACGGCGCGGCCCCGTTCTTCCAAAATCCGCCGCACCGGCGCCCCGTAGCGGATTTGCCCCCCGCAGGCCTCTAGCCCCTGGGCCAGTTTCTGGGCAATCTGCCCCACCCCTCCCTTGGGGTAGTTGACGCCGCCGTAGTGGCGATCACAAAACACCATGCCGGCGTTGATCATGGGCGTGCGATCTGCCGGCACCACCGACCAGCAGTAGCACTCCATATCCACAAAGCGCCGCAGCGCCGGACTGCGGAGGTAGCGCCGCGCCACCTGGCCCACATTCACCGGCAAGTAGCGGGCCAAGGTCAGGCAGGCGCGGGGGTTGCCGACAAAAGAGCGCCAGAGATAGCCCCACTCCTCCAAAGAGAGGAGCTCCATGGCGTTGAGGCTGTTGAAGATAGGCCAGAAGCTGTCGTAGAAGCGGCGGATGCTGCCCGCTTCTTGAGGGAAATAGCTGGCTAGCTCCTGCAAAAACTGCTCGTAGTCCCGGTGCACGCAGGGGCTGAGCCCCTGGGGAAGGTGGTAGGCAATCTGCACCGGGTCGGGGATGGATTCCAAAGACTGGCCCACAGCAGCCAGGGCGCGGGTGAGCAAGTTGGTGGTACCTTGAGTGCCCAGGCCAAAGATCATGGAAGCCCCGACATCGAAGCGGTAGATCCCGTTGCCGTTGGGATCCGGACGCTCGAAGTAGCCAGCGCTACCGCCGGGGATGAGGTATTTTTCCAACACCAACACCTGGTAGCCCTTGGCCGCCAACTGGGTGGCCGCCACCAGCCCGCCGATCCCAGCACCAACGACAATCACATCCCAAGTAGCCGGGGGGGAAGACACGGCAGAGAACTTGGGCTGGGCAGAAGCCTGAGAAGGCAGAGTTTGGGTCAAGGGATCCCTCGAGTTGAACGCAAAGCCGGTATTCTCAAGCTACCAGAAGTCCCGAGAGTTAATTTTCCCGGAGCAGCGGGATCCCTGGGGAAGAAGCTTGGTAGCAACCCCAACTCCCTCTTTTCGGCTGGGGGATCCGCAAACGGGATTGTGGCAGAGGCTACGGAACCCAATCGGCCAATTTGCTAGCCAGGATCCCACACCCACCCTGGGGATTTTCAGCCATGTTGGTTACTCAGCATCCTGTCTTTCGGCGCTTTTGGTACCCGGTGATGCCCCTCAGACTACTGGAGCAGGGATCCCCGCAACCCTTTGAGCTGCTGGGAGAAAAGATCGTCCTCTGGTTGGATCAAGCCGGGCAGCCCCAAGCTGCTGCCGACCGCTGCTGTCATCGTTCGGCCCAACTCTCCAAGGGGATTGTCTGCGATGGCCACATTCGCTGCCCCTACCACGGCTGGGAGTTTGATGGCACAGGTGCCTGCGTCAAGGTGCCGCAGTTGCCGGCTCGCGCGCGCATTCCGGAGGGCTACCGCATTCCCGCCTATCTCTGCCAGGCCCGTTACGGCTATGCCTGGGTTTGTTTGGATCCTCAACCCCTGCGAGACATCCCGGTCATTCCAGAGGCAGAGGATCCCAGCTACCGGCTCATCCACGAGTTTTACGAACGTTGGGAATGCGCCAGTTTGCGCATCTGCGAGAACGAGTTCGATGCTGCCCACTTCAGCTTTGTGCATCAAAACACCTTTGGCAGCCTAGACAACCTGGTACCCAGTCATCTCGAGATCGAGGAGCTGGACTACGGCATCCGTACCCGTCTGGTGGTCGGTGTGGCCAACCCAGAGCTGCAACAAAAAAACCTGGGCATTCCCCTTGCCAAAACCGAGCGCACCACCACTTCCACCTGGTACCTGCCCTTCACCAACCACCTTCACATCCGCTACCCCAATGGCCGCAGCCATGTTATCGTCAACATCCCCACCCCCATCAACGACCGGGCCTCGCAAGTGGTGCAGTTTTGCCTGCGCAACGACACGGAAGCGGATGCTCCAGCCTCAGAGGTAGTCCGCTTCGACCGGGCTGTAACTTTGGAAGACAGGGCCATTCTGGAAACTACGGATCCCGATGTCCCTCTCGACCTCAGCGCCGAGCAGCATATGTTTACCGACAAACCCGGGATCCTGATGCGCAAGCAACTGGCCGCTCTGCTGAAAGCTCATGGCAATGCCTCAGATCAACTCTTCTAGGCCGCGGCTGCCAGCATAGCGGCTGTAGGCATAGAGCAAGCCCAGGCTCAGGCCGGTAACCAAAAAGCTAAGGGCCGCTCCAAAGGGGTAGTCCAGGCTGGCGCCAAACTGCATCTGGATGACATTGCCGATCAACAAGGTTTTGCTGCCCCCCAGCAAGTCCGGTACCACGAACATACCCAGCGCTGGGATGGCCACCAAAATCAAGCCCGCCGCCAGCCCCGGCAGCGTTTGGGGAAAAAGCACCCACCAGAAGACCTGCCAGCCGTTGGCGTAGAGATCCCGCGCCGCCTCCGCCAGGCGCCAGTCGATGCGCTCCACTGCTGTGTACAGGGGCAAGGCCATGTAAGGCAAAAAGGTGTAGACCATGCCCAGGTACACGGCCAGCCAACTGGGGTAGAGAGCCGTCTGGGGCGGGATCCAGCCCAGCCAGGCGGCCAGGCGGGCCAGCCACCCTTCTGGCGCCAACACCACCATCCAGGCGTAGGTGCGAATCACCAGGTTCGTCCAAAACGGCACCACCACCAGCGTCAGCAATAGATCCCGCTGTCGGGGCGGGTGGGCGACAATAAAGAAAGCCAGGGGATAGGCCAGGAGCACACAAAAGAAGGTGGTGACGGCCGCCACCAGCAGGCTGCGGCCCAAGATCTGCCAGTAGATGGGCGTCCAGCCCAGGGGGCCGTAGCCGAGAATGCGCAGGTAGTTGGCCAGCGTCAGAGGCAGTCCCACCTCGCCAAACTGGCCGCGGCTGAGAAAGCTGCAAACCAGCAGCAACACTCCCGGCAGCACCAAAAACAGCACCACCCATAGCACCCCCGGCCCGGCAAAGATGAGGCTGCGCAGCAGCTCCTGCCAGGGGGAGAGCAATTCCCCGGCGCGCACCTGGGCACGCTGGCCAGAAGAAGGGATCCCTGGCCATCTCAGCATGGGGGATCCTCCTGCCGGGGATCCGGCCGCAGGCGCACCAGGCTCTTGGGGGGCAGGTGGGCCACCAGCGCCTCGCCGATCTCAAACCCCGCCTCCTCAATATCCGTGTTGAGGGCGGTGGCCTTGAGCTGCTGTCCATTGGCCGTCTGCAGCAAGTACTGGTTCTCCGCCCCGGTGTAGATGAGGTTTTCCACCCGCACCGGCACTTGGTTGGGCAGCAGATCCCAGCCGCTACGGGAAAGCTGAATCTTTTCTGGGCGGATGGCCAACTGCACCGGCTCCAAGTTGGGCTGGATCCCGGGCACCTTGAGCTTGCCTAGGGGCGTATCCACGCAGTCGGTGCCACAGGCGATCCCTTCGATGAGGTTGCTGGCCCCCAAAAAGTCCGCCACAAAGGCGGTTGCCGGCCGCTCGTACACCTCGTCAATGGGGCCAACTTGCTCAACACGTCCGGCCCGCATCACCGCCACCCGGTCGCTGGTAACCAACGCCTCCTCCTGGTCGTGGGTAACAAAAATAAACGTCATGCCCAGCCGCCGCTGCAGCTCGCACAACTGCACCTGAAGCTGCTTGCGCAACTTGGCATCCAACGCCGAGAGCGGCTCATCCAATAGCAGCACCTCTGGCTCATTGACCAAGGCGCGGGCCAGGGCCACCCGCTGCTGCTGCCCACCGGAGAGCTCCTGGGGCTTGCGCTTGGCCAGATCCCCGATCTCCACCAACTCCAAGGCGGCGGCCACCCGCTTGTGCAGGGCCTCCCCTCGCACCCCCCGCCTGCGCAGGCCAAAGGCGACGTTTTCCTCCACGGTCAGGAAGGGGAAAAGGGCGTAGCTCTGAAACACGGTGTTGACGTTGCGCTTGTGGGCGGGCAGGTGGCCCACCGGGCGCCCCCGGATCACCACTTCCCCGAGGTCAGCCATCTCCAGGCCGGCGATGATGCGCAGCAGGGTGGTCTTGCCACAGCCAGAAGGGCCCAATAGGCCAAAAAACTCGCCTCGCCGAATCTGCAAGTCGATGCCGTCGAGGGCCACAAAGTCGCCAAAGCGCTTGCGGAGCCCCTTGAGCTCCACATCCCAGTCGGGATCCCGGACGGTGGTGGAGAGGACACCCGCAGTCACAGTTGGCAGCGCCGACAACATCCTTTAACCCAGTATGCAAGTCTCCGGGAAAATTGCAGCTGTCTCTTGCGCCATGGGCGCAAGTTCTACACTCAGCCTTGCAAATGGGGATCCCTGTCTGCAGCTTTTCAAGACAGGATGGATGAAAGATAGTGTCGCTACGCCACTTTCACATCACGCAGGTGGTAAACACTCCCGTGAAAGGTGTGCATGGGCTGTTGCCAAAACCGATTCTGCCCCGACCTGCCTTGCTCTGAGTGCTTTTGCATCTACGGCCATTTCCAATAGCAGTGAAGCTGCTCCTTGCTATGTTCCCACCCCTCTCCCTCTGGGAGAGGGGCCGGGGGTGAGGGGCCTGGGGG
>NZ_JANSJI010000168.1:0-21445 GCF_047462475.1 Synechococcus sp. H55.11 | reverse complement strand
TGCTAGCGTGTAGGTAGGGCAGGGATCCCTGTTGCGGCAAAGAAAACTTCATGGAAGGAGGAAAATCCGATGGTTGCTCTGCGGGGTTGGCTGGCAGCGGGCATGATCGGGGCGGCTGCAATCCTGGGTGGTGGTGAAGCGTGGGCCCAAAGTAGCTTGTGGTTACTGAACGGGCAATCGACCTGGGTTAACGGTTATTTCTACCCAGGCGAGAACATCTGGGCCGAGTGCGACCTCGACTGCCACGACGTGGATCTGGTGCTTTACGATCGCAACGGTCGGGTGGTAGCGGAAGATACGCTCTTGGACGATTTCCCCATCGTCCAGGCTCCCTATGAGGGCAATTTCGCAATCCAAGTAATCATGGCCGGCTGCCGCCACCCACGCGGCTGTGCTGTCGTCGTCGATTCTGACTACGGCTTCTAGCGCTTCCCTCGCCCCTAGCCCCTCTCCCTCTGGGAGAGGGGAAGTAGTACTGCCTGCTGTAGGGATGAAGGGGGCTGGCTAGGCGGGTTTGTGGCTGGCTTCCTGCACTTTGACGTGGGTGAATTTGCTCAAGCCATGGATGGTTTTTTCCCAGTAGAAGGGCTTGGTAAAAAGCTGCCACAGGGCCATGTAGGCTGCCATGGAGTGCAGTTGCCAGTAAATGGGGTTGAGAAGAGCATAGAAGGCCAAGTCGTAGTAGCCCCGCCGAAAAACGGCCACCAAGTTCAAGTAGATCCCAATGGCATTGCCCACCAAGAGGTTAAACAAGCCCAAGTAAATTAGCCAACTGGGAAAGATGTTTTGCAGCCAATGGGCGCGGGTGAGCAGCCAGTAGAAAAACAGCAGCCACATGATGGGGCTGGTGAGGAAGGTGAAGAAGCTGCCGCCGATAAAAAATTGGTAGGCCAGCCAGTTCTTGAGGCCCAGCTTGCGCAAAGAGCGCAGCGGGTTGCGGTTGTGCACCAGCCAGGTCTGCATATAGCCTTTGATCCAGCGGGAGCGCTGCCGGATCCAGTTTTTAAGGGCGCAGTTGGCCTCTTCGTAGGTGGTGGAGTTGATCACCCCCACCGTGTAGCCGTGCTGGCTGGCGCGAATGCCTAGATCGGCATCTTCGGTGACGTTAAAGGGATCCCATCCCTGCAATTCCCGCAGGCGGTCGGTGCGGAAGTGGTTGCTGGTGCCCCCCAGGGGAATGGGCATTTTCAAGGTTTCCAGGCCCGGCAGCAGGTAATCAAACCAATAGGAATACTCCAGGGTAAACATGCGGGTAAGAAAGTTCTCGTTGCGGTTGAAATAGTTGAGGGCCGCTTGAACGCAGACCAAGCTGGGATCCCCTTTTTTGAAGGCAATGATGGCTTTTTTCAGTTGATCCGGATCGGGGATGTCTTCGGCGTCGTAGATGGTAAGGTATTCGCCGCGGGCAAAGGCCAGGCCGTAGTTGCAGGCTTTGGGCTTGGTCTTGGGCTTGCTATCCGGCACGATCAATAGGCGCACGTAGCGGGGCGGCTTGGCGGCGCGGGCGGCCTCGATGGTGGCCTGGTCGTTTTCTTCCAACAGGATCAGCACGTCCAAGCGCTCGTGGGGGTAGTCCAGCTTGGAGAGGGAGTTGATGAGAATCGGCATCACCTCCGGCTCTTTGTAGACCGGCACCAGGATGGTGTAGATGGGCAAGCTGCGGTCATCGAGGGCGGCCACTTCTTCGTCGGTAATCTGGTGGAAGCGATCGGCGGATCCCACCAAGCTGAGCAGCAGTTTGAAGAAAATCGAGGCTATGTAGAAGAGGTTAATCAAAAGCACCAAGATCGTCAGAGTTGTCCAGGGAGCGCTGGCCAAGCTCCACAGCAGCAGCAGCAGCAGGCCATAGCCGACGGCAATTTGCGAGGGGGTAAACACCCGCGAGGCCGATTCCTCCGGCAGACGGGCCAGCAGTTTGTACACCGCCTCTTGGCTAAAGCGGGATCCCTGATCTTGGCTGAGGAGCTGGGTGATATCCTGCTCGGTGCCCAGCACCTTTTCGATCCGCAACCCTGGCCGCCAACTGTAGAGCAGCTCGTCCACCGCCCAGTCCAGGGGGTCGTTGACCATCACGGTGAGGGTGTGCTCGTCGCTCCAGCTCAGGGGGTAGAAGAGGTGGTGCATCATCAATTCCGGATCGAACTGGCGGCTCAGGCTCTCGTCCCGGTAGAGCAGCCCTGTTCCCATCAGCTCCGAAACGGAAGGGTAGCCCAGCAAATGGGCCAGAATGCTGAGATACTCGGGGGTGGAGAGGTAGCTCAGCCGGGTCAGCACCTGCCCCAGGCTGGATCCGGTGCGGCGGCGGATCTCCAGAGCCTGCTGCCACTGCTCCAGGGTGAGGCGGCTACCCAGCAGCTCAGCAGCCAGCTTGCGCTCGAGGATAACTGTCAAGATCTGTTTTTCGGTGGCCGGGATCTCCCACAGCTTTTCGGCCTCTGGGCAAAGGCGTTTCACAGCCTGCCAGACGCCGGGATAGCCGGGCTCTTCCGTGGCCACTACAACGGTTTGCGGGTTGAGCCAGCCACAGGGCAAAAAGCGCACCGGCAGGAGATCGCTGGGTTCCACTAGCCAAGGCAGCTCTAGATCTAGAGGCTGCTTGAGCAGCCAGTCCCGCAGCTTGGGCCGATCCAAAATCTGGCGACACAGCTCGGCAAACTTGCCAGGATGCATGACCCGCAAGCTCCAAAAAGCCCTGGGCAAGGAGCAGCCCACCTCTTCCCGGTACTCCTCCGCTGCCGCCAGTTGCTGGCGGGTGAGATAGCCCGCGCGCAAAAGCGAGGACTTAAGGGACTGGAGCATGGCCTAAAACCTGCGGTTTGGCTCAAGTCTGGCTCAACCGCAAGCCCATGCCTAGCCCCCCCTAGGAAGGGATGGGCGACTCGGGGCGGCGGGCCAAGCGGCGATAGACATTCCAGGCTCCTACTGCCAATAGAATAGCCAGCAGCAGCACCAGCCAATAGCGGTACTGCCACACCAAAAGCTGCCAACTGAAGCGGCCTGGGTAGCGCACCCGGTAGCCTTGGGGGGTGAGATCCCAGCTCTGCACCTGGGTGAGGGCGGGGGTGGCGGCGTAGGCGGTGAGCACATTTCCCTGCAGTTGGTTGGCCAGGCGGGTGCGTGGATCGGCAAGGCCGCGGCTGAGGCGTTCTGCCAAGGCCGGATCAGATCCCCACCAGGACAGCCAGAGGGTAGGCCTGCCTTGGAGCAAAAAGTACTGCAAGAGGCCGAGGTTTTCCTGGGGTTGGGCGGCCAGGGCCACCTGCTGGTTCAAGGGGTTGAGGATCTCGAACTGGGATCCCAGCCGGATGGGGCTGTAAGGGAGCTCCACCTGCTCCGGGGCAGCGACAAGGATCTGCCAGGCGAAGTCGCCTGTTTCCAACTGGGTCTTTTCCTGGGGCAGAAACTGAAGGGTGGGCAGGAGCGGTTGGGCGGCCAGCCGGCTCAAGGCCCCCACCAGGTAGGCGGCAGCCGGCAGCCGTTGGGGATCCCCCAGCCAAACCCGTCCGGATCCCTGCAGCACCGCCGGGATCTCCTGCAGCTCGCCACTGGGGGCTTGGTAGCCGCTCCAGAGAAAGCCGGAGCTATCCGAGCGCACCTGAACCGTCAGCGGCGTCAGGGATCCCTGGCAATTGCCGGGGCTGGCCCCGTAGTCAAAGCGCAGCTCCAGTTGGTTGAAGCGGCGCAGCAGGCGGGTGGGCAGGGTCACGGTCTCGTTGAGCTGGCTGCGACCAGTGAGGTTGTAGGTGCGCAGCAGAACGCCGTTCAAGAACACATAGCCCGTCAGGCGATCCCCGGCCCGACCATCCACCGGGTTCATGATCACATCCAGTTGGGCCGCCAGATCCCGCGGGCGCCCCCCCAACTGGGCCAGGTTGAAGTTGAAAACCAAAGACTGGCTGCCAAAGCCCCGCAGCAGGGGATCCACGATCCCCAACTCCCGCAAGCTGAGGCGGTTGGCCTTGAGAGCCCGCTCCCAGTCCGCCACCGCCGCCACCCGGATGCCGCGGCTCACCAGCCCCGCCCGCTTCCACTCTTCATAGAGGGCAAGAATGGCCTCGCGGCGGGCGGCCACCCGCAGCCGCGATCCCTCTGAAGTTACTTGATGCTGCAGGTGGGGGGTAAAGTTGGCCGGCTCCAGAATCACTTGAGGCCCTTCCCCTGGACGGTTGCTCCAGAGGATGGGGGTCTGAGGGAAGAGGTGGGCCAGTAAGCTGTACAGGCCCAGCGCTGCTTCCGCCACCTCAGGAGAGGGGTTGGCGGGCACCACCAGCGTGAGCTGGGGGTACATCAGGTGCAGAAAGCCGGCCACCGTAGCATCGGGCACGCGGGGCACCAGCTCAAAAAAACTGTCCCGCCCTACCCTCAGCAGCAGGTTGCCGGTGTTGAGGTCGGCACAGATGTCGTCACTAATGCTCAAAAACGGCTGCACCGACACCGTGATAAAGCGCTCACCCGGCGGCAGGTTAGGGATGGGCACCCGCACCACCGGCTCCTGCCGCAGATCTTGCACCAGAAAGATCCCCGCCAGCTCCTCGTTAATCAGCACCCGCACGGTAGAAGTGGGCTTGAGCACCGGCGAAGGTTCTAGGCGCAACTGCACAAAGCTGGCTTCTGGGTCGATGCCGTTGATGGGCGCAGGGACAGTGACATCCAGGCGCGGGTTGGATCCCTGCAGCAGCACCGAACGCTCATAGCCCAGCCTCTGGAAAGCAAGGGGCTCCGCCCGCACTGCCTCTGTTGGCACGCAGCAGAGCAAGCCGGCCACCAACAGCCCCCACCCTCGCCTTACCCTAGCCATCTGCTGGATCCCTAGCACCTGCTCTGACGACAGAAAAAGCCTACACCTGCGGCGGGGGCAGTCGCCAAACTTCTAGGAGCATATGGCGCAATAGTGATGAACTAGCCACAAGAAAACCCCCTTCCTCAGGAACTCTCCTAGGCGCGGGCGTAGTCGTCCTCAAAGCGCACGATGTCGTCCTCCCCCAAGTATTCCCCGTTTTGCACCTCGATGATCACCAAGGGGATGGTGCCGGGGTTTTCCAGACGGTGCTTGGTGCAGGGGGGAATGTAGGTGGACTCGTTGGAGTTAAGCAGCACCACCTCCTCGCCCCGGGTAACGCGCGCCGTGCCCCGAACCACGATCCAGTGCTCGCTGCGGTGGTAGTGCATCTGCAGGCTAAGGCGATGGCCGGGCTTGACCTCGATGCGCTTGATTTTATACATCGGGCCTTCATCCAAGATCCAGAAGGCTCCCCAGGGGCGGGTCTGAGCCTGGGAGGGCAAAAGCTCCAGTGCCGGAATTGCCGCGTTGTCCATGTCCCGCACAGACTGTAGCATTGAGGTCACACCTTGTTCCACTTCAGGGGCTCTCACATCCTCACCTGCAGCGCGGCAACTTTTCATCGACCATCTTGCTGAACCCAATACGCCAAAACTCGTAGAAAAAAAGTCTCGAGAAGGGGAATACTAGCGATCCCTTGCATTCCTAATAGTTTTTGCAAAACTTGCTTTTAGGATTAACTAGGGTGTTCCAATGCCCTAGGCCGTCAAGTTTAGTGAAACTCGTTCATGGGGCATGGATGTTCGTAAACCGGCTTAAAGCCATCTTGCGGCTCGCGGCGCCGGTAGGGATCCCCCTGCTGCTCCTAGCTGGCCTCTTGTGGGGGCTAAAGGAAGGCTGGGGCTGGGTGAGCCTGGAGATGCAGTTCCTTGGCTACAAGGGATCCGTAGCCGCCCTGGGGCCGGATCCGCGCCTGCCCATTGTTGGCACCACCTTTCCCCCTTCGCTGGTGCTGGCCACGGCCATTTTGGGGCGCTCGCCGCTGGTGTTGCAGGCCATTTTGGGATCCCTGGTGTTGGACTGGATGGGGCAACAGTTGCGCCGTTTGCCTGTCGGCTTGGGGTGGCGCTGGCTGTGGGGCCTGTTGCTGCTGCTGCAGCCGGCTTTGCTCCTGATGCTGCTGCGCAGCCCAGTTTGGACGGCCACCTCGCTTTTAGTGGGGGTGAACATGGCCTTGTTGTTCCCTCTGGCGGATGGGAAACAAGCAGCGGAGAAGGACGAGCTGCCCGTTACCCTGCGGCTGCTGCTCATTGGGCTGGCCTTGGGGCCGCTGATGGCGCTGCGCTGGGAGAGCGGCTGGCTGTTGCCCTGGCTGGCAGGACTGCTGCTGGTGGCTTTTCGCCGCGAATCTTGGGGGTTTCGCTGGGTCTCGCTGCTGGTGGTGGGGTTTATCAGCCTGGCCCTGATCCTGAGCTGGCTGTATGTCAACTGGTTAGCGGTGGGGGATCCCTGGGCTTTTACCTACCAGGTGGGTAGCGGCCTGCGCCTGCCGCAGTTGCGGGAAGACCTGCAGCAGGCCGGCGGCTGGCAAGGGCTGGTGGAGCTGGGCAAGTGGCTGGCGGTGCTGGCCCCTGCCTATCTCCTGTTGGGGATGGGATCCCTGCTGGGCCGCTGGGTCTGGGCCTTGATCTGGGGGATGCCGCTGGTGGTTCTGCTGGCTTCCCTGGGGCAGGGGCTGTTTTTGCCGGAGCTGAGCCGCTTTGGTCTCGTCTGGGTGCCGCTGCCGTTGCTGATGGGGGCCTACTTAGTCCGCGGAGCCGGCCCCGGCTGGGCCAAGCGCCTGTTGATCACTGCCCTTTTGGGGCTGAACTGCCTTACCGCTGGCTATGGGCTAAGCCAAGAGCCACGATTTTTGGCGCCCCTGGTGGTTGAGGAGCGGGATCTCTGGGAGCGGCTGGTGGCAGGGGTGGCGCCCCTTAGCCGTGAGTTGGGAGCGGCCCAAGACCTGTACGAAGTGACCTCTGGGGGGCAGACTTTGGAAGCGTGGCGCCAGCAGCGGCAGGCAAAGCGCCAAGTAGGGGAATATCTCCGCCGCCACCTGCTGCCTGGCGAGAAGGTGTTGGTGGACGACGACATCCACTTTGAGGCTATCTTTTGGGCGGGGGATCCCCGCTTGTTCCTTGCCCCCCACCAGTACGAGTTTGCCTTGGCCCTGCAACACCCCCAGGAGCGGGTGGACTACTTGCTGGTGGCGGGGCCGGCGGATCCCTTGCGGAGCGCCGATCGCATCCTGCAATTTTGGCCTGAGCTTACCTTTGAGGGGCTGCCGGGCTTTAGGGAGGTCTACAGCTCCCCGCAGGTGCGGCTGTGGGCCCGCCAGGCAGAGCTTGAGGAGGAGACGAGATGACCTGGAAACGGCAATGGCCGCGGCGACAGGTGCTGCAGATGGGCGGAGCGCTGCTGGCTGCCTCTGGAGTTGCCGGCTGTGGTCAGGGCTTCGAGAACGTTACCACTGGAAACCTGAACTTGTCAGAGCTCTTGGCCCGCTGGGAAGTGGGCATTGGCGAGGATCCCGGTCGCTTCCTCTGGGAAATCGAGTCGGATCCGCAGGTGGCAGCGGTGGCGCGGGACTGGGATCCCCATTTCTTGAGTGGCTGGCTCAACAGCTTTGACCACCGCCAGGGGGATCTCTCCTTCTGGCGTAACTGGCACCAGGCGGGGCTTTTGCGGCAGTGGTTTGAGCGGGGCTACAGCCTGCACATCATCACCTGGGAAGACGACACCACCCGCCCCTGCGGCGACTACCACCTCTCGCCGCAGTTTATCCAGGACGTAGCCGAGCTGGCCGGGTATATTGCTCAAGCCAATCCCCAAGGCCGCCCCACCTACTGGAGCCTGGCCACCGAGTTTTCCTACTGGCGCATCCCCGCCGACGCCTACAACGCCGACACTGCCCCCTACTACCGCGCCCTGATGCGCAACATCTTAAGAGCCCGCCAGGCCATCAAGGAGCGGCTGCCCGAGGCCGAGGTGGCCCTCTGCTGGGGCGGCTGGATTGCCACCTTTGACGATCGCCGCCGCGGGGCAGGGCGCAGCATGGTGGAGCCTTTTGCCGAGACGATGAGCCAAATGGACGGGATCGCCTTCCAGTCGATGCGCCAGCGGCGACCGGGGGAGTTTAACCCGGAGCTCAACGGCCCGGATCCGGGTAACCCCGAGCAGATCCGCCTCTGCTGCCGCCTCTTTGCCCCCATCCACCGCAACCTGATGCTGGCCCACTACGAGCCCTCGATTAAGGACAAGCACCCCAACGGTGGCCGGGCCGACACCGTCCAGGGGGATTTCGCGATCATGAGCCGGCCAGAGTGGCTGCAGGAGGTGTCGCAACTGGGATTGCGGCGCATGTCCCTGATGCACTACGGCCTCTACAAGGGGGATCCCTATGGGGCGCTGACGGCAGCCCGGCAATTCCGGGCCCGCGTAGGTTTGCCGGCTATTGCCCAGAGGGTGTAGGCGTTGGCTGAATTGACCAGATGTGGGATCCCCATCTGGATCCTTCCGTCTGCTTGCCATAGTAGGATCAGCACCTGCGTACCCTACCTTGCACGGACCGCTGGTCTTTAGCGGCCGAGATTTTTCTAACCTCAAACGCCCCTCATGCCGCCCATCACCAAGATCCTGATCGCCAACCGAGGCGAGATTGCCCTGCGCATCATCCGCACCTGTCAGGAAATGGGGATCCGCACCGTGGCCGTCTACTCCACTGCGGATCAGAACTCGCTGCATGTCCAACTGGCGGACGAGGCCGTCTGTGTAGGGGATGCCCCGGTGGCCAAAAGCTACCTCAACATTCCCAACATCATCTCGGCAGCCCTTACCCGCGGTGCCAATGCCATTCACCCGGGCTACGGGTTCTTGGCGGAGAATGCCAAGTTTGCCGAGATGTGTGCCGACCACAACTTGATCTTCATCGGCCCCTCGCCAGAGGCGATGCGCAAAATGGCCGACAAAGCCACGGCCCGCGAGACTATGCAAGCGGTGGGCGTGCCGACCGTGCCCGGCAGCCGCGGCTTGATCACCTCTGATGAAGAAGCAGTGAAGCTGGCGGAGAAAATCGGTTACCCCGTGATCATCAAAGCCACTGCCGGCGGCGGGGGGCGGGGCATGCGGGTGGCCAGAGATGCCCAAGAATTGCTGAAGATGATGCGCACCGCCCAGGGGGAAGCCCAGGCGGCCTTTGGCGATGGGGGCATCTACCTGGAGAAGTTTATCGAGCGCCCCCGCCATGTGGAGTTTCAGATCTTGGCCGACAGCCACGGCAATGTGGTGCACATGTACGAGCGGGATTGCTCAATTCAGCGGCGGCACCAAAAGCTGCTGGAAGAGGCCCCCAGCCCGGCTTTGACCACGAGCTTGCGCGCCCGCATGGGAGCAGCAGCGGTGAAGGCAGCCAAGGCGGTGAACTACGTGGGGGCGGGCACGGTGGAGTTTTTGCTGGATAAAAACGGCCAGTTCTACTTCATCGAGATGAACACCCGCATCCAGGTGGAGCACCCGGTTACCGAGATGGTGACGGGGCTGGATTTGATTGCCGAGCAAATTCGCATCGCCCAAGGTCAACCCCTGACCTTTCGCCAGAAGGATGTGGAACTGCGGGGCCATGCCATCGAGTGCCGCATCAACGCCGAGGATCCCAAGCAGCAGTTTCGCCCTTGCGCGGGCACCATCAGCGCCTATTTGCCCCCTGGGGGGCCGGGGGTGCGCATGGACTCCCACATTTACACCGACTACACCATTCCCCCCTACTACGATTCGCTGCTGGGCAAGCTGATCGTCTGGGGGCCCAACCGGGCGGCAGCTATCCGCCGCATGCAGCGGGCGCTGGGGGAATGCGCCATCACCGGCGTGCCCACCACGATCCCTTTCCACCAGCAGATCCTGCGCCACGAGGCTTTTTTGCGGGGCGAGGTGTACACGGATTTCATCACCCAACACCTGCTACCCAGCCAGTAGCAATCCAATCAGAAGTCGTTTGGGATCCCGCTTTGAACTGCGGCTTGCCGGAAGTTAAAGTTAAGCGTGAGTTGAGGGTTGCTGGTCTTGCAGATGAGGGATCCCCGGCCCGACTCGGTTCAACAGGCCCATCTCCAGCGTCAGCCGAGCTGCCCTGTGCCCAGCCTCAGCCAGTTGGTGCTGCAATTTTTGCAGGAGCGGGAGCGGGATCTGGCCCCAGCCAGCCGCCGCACCTACCGCATTGCTCTGGAGCAGTTTGCCAAAACTTGCCCGGTGCCGCTGGGACAGGTGCAGCCGTCCCACGTTCAGTCTTTTTTAAACAGCTTGAGGGGGCGTCCGTTGCGCAACCGTTCGGGCCAGTGGATCCATCCGCCTGCCTCTCCCGCTACCTACAACCTGAAGCGGCTGGCGCTGCAACAATTTTTTGAATGGGCCAGCCAGCGAGGCTACTTTCCGGATCCCTTGCCCACCCAGGCCATTCGACCTGCCCGCCTGCCCGCTCGTCTGCCTCGCGACCTGGATCGGCTGTTGTTGCAGCGGGTTCTGCAACGGGCCCAAAGCCATTCTCTGCGCTACGCAGCCTTGATCCGCCTGCTGTTGGAGTGCGGCCTACGGGCGCAGGAGCTGTTGGACTTGACAGTACAGGATTTTCAGATCAGCCCTGAGGGATCCCTGTTGGAGGTGCGCTGTGGCAAGGGAAGTAAACCTCGCGCTGTGGCGGTCGGGGATCCCCTCTCCGAGCTGCTGCAACAATATCTGAGCCAAGAACGGGGCCCGTGCGCGCCGACGGATCCCTTGTTTGTCTCCCAATCCCGCTGCCCGGCCTACCGGGGTCGTCCCCTCACCTACGATGGCCTACGTCATATTGTGCTTAAGCTCACCGAGCCTGAGCCGGGCCACCAAACCCCCCACCAGTTTCGCCACAGCTTTGCCACCCTGCTGCTGGATCGCGGCGTTGCCCCTGAGCATATCCAGCACTTGCTGGGCCATACGACTGCCGCCATGACGATGCGCTACACCCAGCGGGCCAACTTGAGAGCAGCTATTGCCCGTTCCCGCGCGATCTTGGATCAGGGCTTGATTTAGGGATCCCTTGTTGTGCCATGGTCTCTATTGTTGTAGTAGGGAGAGGCTCAGATTGCTAACAGGAAGGGAAACCGGACATCCAGAGGGCAACCCCGGAAAAGAAATCAATCAGGTACACCTGACTAAGGTGCTTGGAATGACCTGAAAACAATCGAGATGGGTTATTTCAAGTTACACGCTGGAGAGGAAGGTAGAGCACATGTTCTCTCTCCTTTCCTATGGGCAACTGCGGGCCAAGGCTGGCCTTCTGCTGCTCCAACCAGATGATCAGATGTCCGTTCTCAGGGTAGTATTCCAGAACATACTTAATGAAGTCATCAATTGTACATGGCTTGCTGAAACCTCCCATCCACTGATGAAAGTGGCTGTGCACTTCGTTGGCTATGGTAATCAGGTTGGAGAGACTCGCTGCAAGCTTTGGATAGTGCGCTTCAGAGTAGAGATGATGAACCGTTAGGCTACTGGCTGCTTTTCGAGTAACTCTACAAAGATTTCTATCCCTTTTTCTTGCAAGATCTTTTGCCTTTTCTATCTGATTTTGTCGATCCTGGATTGCCTTGACGATTACCTGAATCTGAGGTTCAATGCGTTCGCTAACATCTTGACACCAGTCTTTTCTGTGGTTTTGCTTGAGAACCTCTCCCATAATCTTGGCAAGCTCATAGATACCTCGTAAAGAGAGGTAAACAGTGTCATCATTACCAAAACGTGTGTAATGAATGTCTTTGATTAACTTACTTTGCTTCGATGCAAGCTCAAGCGCCTTCTTAAGATAGTCAGTTCGAGTTCCAAAGATCATCACAACATCTCGAAGAGATAACCAAAACTGATCTTGTCTTTTGACCAGAGAGGAGCTGTTCTGAAGGATCCTGTGATCCACGAGAGCTTTCTGCTTCTTGCGATGCTCTTCCTTGAACCAATTTCTAATGCTTGTACCTGTAGAGGATTTGGGATCTTGCTCTGTTCGAGATCTTAAAAAGGATAAAATGGCATAAGCGCCGGACTGCGTGTATTCCCTTAGCCCAGAACTTTTGTTGATAACACGATAGTCTTTACCTTCCACCAGTTCCCACTCATCATCGGGGATCCTGTCAAAGTGAGCTTCAATCTGCCTGAGTTCCTCAAGGCTGATACCCAAGAAATCGGCGAGCTTGTTTGAGGAAACATAGACTATAGCCATTGCTCGAACTTCTCCGTAAGGCTTTTGTAGAAAAGAGTCAATCGCTGGAAAATTTTGTCATCTCCCGTCGGAGAATCGGGATGGTAAATCTTGCTCAGGCGGTAGAAAGCAGCTTTGATGTCTTCATCGGTAGCTCGGTCAGGGTCAAGCCCAAAAACCCGCCAAGGCAAGTCGTACTTGAAGATGTTGATCCCATTGATGCAGCCATACCCCTCTTCCCCCTCTTCGTTGGGAAGGATCCCGATGTGCTGACGATAAATGCGCTCCAAATCGTCTATTTTGGATAAGTTCAGTTTGCCCATACCACTGGTTGCCAGTCTGAAGCTGGCTGATTTTCTCAGCTCGGCTGCGTTTTTAACGCCAAAGTGGTTGTAAATGGCTTTCTGCAGCTCTTTGACAGACAGCCGGGGCGGTGGCTGTAGCTGCCTGACTACAAACCGGGCAAAATTCTCTAGGAGTTCCTTAGAAATGCCATAAGTATCCGAAAGACGCTGGATTTCTGCGGCAATCGCCACCTGCGGGTCGGGCCCAGCTCCTTCTTTTGAGGTTGTCCTGGTTGCTTTCGGTTTTGTGCTGGTGGCTTTTCTGGGCACGGTTTCTCCTCAAGTCAGCAATGCCAAGTGCAAATCTGCACAAAACTCATAGGCTACCTATGAACTTATCTGCACGATGAAGCAGAGAATCTCAAATTAGCGTAACAATGTTGTCGGTAACCGTAAAGCCCTGCACCACATAGGATGCACCATGGCGATGCCTAGTTGGATAGCTTGGTGTGGGGAGCGGATCCGCACAGGGAATCCCCTGGGCAAATTGCGCCCACATTCGGTCGTTAGAGCACCCTCCCCCTGGAGCAAGCGTATTTTTCGGATACTTTTCAACCCAAGGTCTGGGGCCGCCTTTGTTTTCCTTCAGCTTTTGGGGATCAGCCGCTTGGGGCAGGCGGCGCGGATGTGGGATTCGCTCAGATCGGGCATGAGGGCCAGGGCCCGTTGGGCATCGATTTGCGCTTCGCACACCGCCTCCAGCACCTGCTCGGCCATCAAGGAAAGGGGCATATCGGCGGTTTGCTCAGGATCGGTATCCTCTCTAATTTGTCGCACTCCCACCGGTGGGGGTGGCAACACCGGCGGAGCCGACTGGGGGGGCAAGGTGGTGGAGGTACCCACCTCCAACTGCGCTTCGGCCAGGGCTACACCGCGCCCTGACACCAACAGGGATCCCAGCAGCAGGGATCCCCCCAACTTACCCATTTCTTTGCTGAGCGGGGCGCGCTTCTTCAGACCTTCTCCAAGGCCACCGCTGCCCAACCTCTTGCCCAGCGCTTCGCCGCTCATCTTAACCCCTCAAAGACCACCCCTTTGTTCAAGATATCCAACAAACCTTGGATTTGCAGTAGGCTATCGTTGGCTCCCAAACCGTTTGCAGACCCCCCTATGGCTCGTCTATCCCAAGAGCTAGCCCGATTTGCCTGCCTTCCCGCCAACCCAGAGCAGCCTGAGGGATCCCCACCCGTGGCGATCTGCGTTGAAGAGATTCTCAAACTGGCGGGCGAGCGCAGCTTTGGCTTGTTTTTGGCAGTGCTGTCTTTTCCCTCGGCTTTGCCTCTGCCGGCCCCTGGCTATTCCACTCCCTTTGGCGTGGTCATCCTACTGCTGGCCCTGCAAATGCTGGCAGGGCGAACCACTCCCTGGTTGCCGCCATGGGTGCTGCAGACATCCATTGAACGGAAGCAATTGCAAAAGTGGGTGCAGGCCGGGATCCCATGGTTGCAGCGCATTGAAAAAGTTGCCTGCCCCCGTTGGCAACAAGTCTGCACCAGCCGCCTGGGCCAGGTCTGGCTGGGCACCTGGATTGGTTTGATGGGCATTTCCATGATCATTCCCGTGCCCGGCACCAACACCCTGCCGGCGATGGGGATCTTCGTCACCGCCTTCGGTCTCCTGGAAGAAGATGGGCTCCTCTGCAGCCTGGGATCCCTGATCTGTGTGGCAGGGGGGCTACTGACCACTTCCATTTTGGTGGGCCTGTGGCTGGGGGGAACGACTCTGTTGGATTGGCTGAGAAGATAGCGCCCTAGCAGCCCCTCTCCCGGAGGGAGAGGGGAGTTGGGGATCGAGACAACGCCCAGCTTCACCGATGGAAAGACAGTGAGAAGTTGTATCGCCTGCGTCTTGTTGCAACGGACACCCCCGCGCCGCTAGCGGGATTGAGGAACTAGCGCCAGATCCTGGGTGAGGCGCAGCTCGATCACCTGGTTGGGATCCAACACCACCACCGGCGGCGCTGTCACGTTGCCGATCACCGCTCCGGCCACCCCTGCCCCCAGCACTTCTTCTGTGGCAATGGCATTATCGCCGGTTACCAAGCCGAGAACGGCGCCTGCTGCCGCGCCGATGGCCGCATCTTGGATGATCTTGCCTGTGGTGGTGTAGCGGGGATCCTTGACATCGCGGATTACATCCGATTGAGCGGCCAAGGGGAACAGTTGGTTGTTGACGATGATGCTTTCCGCCACAAAGCGCGTGCCGCCCGGCGCCGGCTCAAAGCGGCCATCCACCCGTGAGCCAAAAGGCACCAGGATGTCCCCCTGGCCGTTGCGAATTGGGTTGCGAACGATCAAGGACATAGGGCGAGTTTCGTTGGGGGCGATGAAGAGGCGCTCGTTGAAGGGGGTGGTGGTCTGTATCAGAGTGCCCGCCGCCAGCGTGGAAAGGCGCAGGTCAAAGCCGGGCTGAGGGGTGGAGAGCCAATTGCCTGGGTTCTGGGCCACCAGGGATCCCCGACTGAGCAGGGCCTGGTGGGTAAAAGCAGCCACCTCAGCACGGGTGGCAGGACGGTTGGGCTCCAAGAGCATGGGATCTGGGTAATTCACGATCAGGCCGGCGCGGTTGGCGGCTGCAATTAGCGTCAGGGCCCAGTTGGGAATGGCTGCCGCGTCACGGTAGCGGCTGAACAGCTCGCTCGGCTGGGCCGCGGGGATGGCACTTGTGTTGCCAAGGGCGTTGGTCAGGATCACCAGCGCCTCGGTGCGGGTAACGGGCTGTTCGGGTCGGAAGGTGCCGTCCGGGAAGCCGGCCACCAAGTTGTTGGCTGCCGCCGCGGAGATAGCGCTGGCCGCCCAGTGGGTGGGGGGCACATCCCGAAAGCCGATGAAGGTACCAGAGGTGTTGCGGAGGCGAAAGGCAGTGGTGACGAGGGTGGCAAACTGAGCACGGGTCACCGGCTCGTTGGGACGGAAGGTGCCATCCGGGAAGCCGTTCAACACCCCTTGAGCGGAGAGAGCCTCAATGTAGGTTTGGGCCCAGTGACCAAAAGTGTCGCGAAAAGGGGCGGCCATAGCCGCCTGGCAATGAATGCCCAGTGCGGCTCCCGATAGGAGTAGGCCTGCTGTGCGTGGGGTCAACAGAGAGGGAAACATCGTGCATTCACCAAGTTGTCGTAGCGCCCATTGCTGGGTCAATAGCTACTCTTATTCTGGCTATTTCCTCAGTGGTGACAATAGCTGAAACCCTCTCTGTATAGCAGTTTGAGCGTTTCCAACCTAAGATTTGCAAGAAAACGCAACCATAGAAGATCGATAAGGAAACTCCCGAATCTATTTCGCGTCAAGCCATTACGCCTAAGCCCGGTCACTCTTGAGGATAATGGCCATTTCGGGAGCAGCCAACAACTACAGCTTTTTCCGGCGTTATCTACTACAGCCAATGTAGATCCATCTCTTGCGTAGGAAGGATCTCGCTTGGCTACAGAACTCCCATGAAGTCGGAAAAAGCTGTAACCAGAAACCGAATTGATCGCAAATTAATCGGATCCCAACCGGCAGGCCACCTGAGAAGGAAGCTGGGCCAAAGGGATCCCTTCGAGGATCTCGGCTGCAAAAGCATAGGTGAGGAGTTGCCTGGCCTGGGCCTGGGGAATGCCGCGGCTTTGCAAATAGAAGATTTCTTCGGCCTCCAGTTGGCTGACGGTGGCCCCGTGGGCACATTTGACGTTGTCGGCAAAGATCTCCAACTGTGGCTGCGTATCCACCCGCGCCTTGGGGCTCAACAGCAGATTGCGGTTGGTCTGGGCGGCGTCTGTCAGTTGAGCTGCTTGGCTCACCAAAATGCGCCCGCTGAAGACCGCACGGGCCGCCTCGTCCACGATGCACTTGTGCAATTGGCGGCTGCTGCCGTGGGGCGCTTGATGCACCAGGCGGGAGTGGGTGTCGCTGTGCTGGGATCCCTTCAGCAGGGTCAGTCCCTGCAGGTGGGTGTAGGCCTGGGGTTCTACCTGGGCAAGCTCCAGGTTGTGGCGGGAAAATTGGGATCCCCACTGGATGGCCTGCAGCCAGTAGTGGCTGTGGCGGCCCTGGCGCACAGCAGTTTGGTTGATGTGAAAAGCCTGGGATCCCTGCCGCTGCAGGATCACATGGTGTAGACGGGATCCTTCAGCTAGGGCAATCTCGGTAACGGCGTTGCCAAAGGGGATCCCGGCCCCCCAGGAGAGGTGATCTTCAATCAGGGTGAGGGAGCTGTGGGCCTGCAAAGCCACCAGACAGCGGGGCTGGGCCAAAACCGCCTCTCCTTCAGAGGCCACGGTTATCCAGAGCAGGTGCAAGGGCGGCAAAACCTCCTGCTGGGGCAGCAGCTCAATCTGGATCCCATCGCCTAGATGGGCGGTGTTGAGGGCGCTGAAGACATCGAGCTTGACGATGGTTTGCAACCATCCAGGAGCCGACTGGCTTAGGGGAGCAATTCGCAGGGCCGAGGGCAGGCCGCTCAAGTCAGAAAGGTGGGGAGCAAAGTAGCCGTTGACGAACACCGCATAGCTGTGACGGCTCTCCGGCCACAGCCAGGGATCCAGCACGGCCTTCTCTAGCGTTGCCTGTCCAGGGCCGGCCAGGCGAAAGGTGTGGGCCACCAGCGGCGAGAGGTCGCTGTATTTCCAGTCTTCTTCGCGGGGGGTGGGGATCCCCAGCTCCGCCAGTTGGGCGCGGGCCTGCTGTCTCAGGGTGGTATGGGGATCTTCCACCTCCGGGATTTGGCTGAGAATGTGCTCCAGAAAGGGACGGCCAAAACCGCTGGCGTCGCTTTCTCGAACCGAGGACTTGGGCACCGCAGCGCTCATCCCACCTCCTCCTTGAGCCAGTCGTAGCCCCGCTCTTCCAGCTCCAGCGCCAAAGTCTTATCGCCGCTGAGGACGATGCGCCCCCCTTCCATCACATGCACATAGTCGGGGGTTACATACTCCAGCAGGCGCTGGTAGTGGGTAATGAGGAGCATGGCCTTCTCAGGGCCGGCCAGTTGGTTAATGCCCTGGGCAACGATGCGCAGCGCGTCGATATCCAGGCCGGAGTCCGTCTCGTCTAAGATAGCCAGCGTCGGCTCCAGCACCGCCATCTGCAGGATCTCGTTGCGCTTTTTCTCGCCGCCGGAAAACCCTTCGTTGACGGAGCGCTCCAAAAAAGCGGGATCCATCTTGACAATGCTCAGTTTTTCCCGCACCAAGTCGTCAAAATCGAGGGGATCCATTTCCGGCTGATCCCGATATTTCTGCCGGGCGTTGTAGGCGGCGCGCAAGAAGTCCAAGTTGCTCACCCCCGGAATCTCGATGGGGTATTGAAAGGCCAAGAAGATCCCGGCCCAGGCCCGCTCCTCCGGCTCCATTGCCAAGAGATCCTTGCCCAGATAGAGGATCTCGCCCCCTGTTACCCGGTAGTCGGGGTGGCCGGCCAAGATCTTGGAGAAGGTGCTCTTCCCGGAGCCATTGGGCCCCATGATGGCGTGGATCTCGCCGGCCCGGATTTCCAGGTTCACCCCTTTGAGGATAGGGGTACCGTCGATCTCAGCCGTGAGATCGCGGACAGATAAAATGACAGGGCTGTTTTCCCGGATCATGTCAGCAGTTCGTCTTGGGTCGAAGTATTGGCGGACAGACCTACCCCTTCAGCGCCGCCCCCAAAGTGGAGCTGCGCCAGGCTGCTCGGCAATTGGCAACGAGCATAGCCGCTCGCCAGGGATCTAGCCAACGGATCCCTCTAGCTTCAGGCTCAGCAGCCGATCCGCCTCGACGGCAAACTCCATCGGCAATTGGTTGAACACCTCTCGGCAGAAGCCGCTGATGATCATGGAGACGGCGTCTTCTACAGAAATGCCGCGCGACTGGAAGTAGAACAGTTGCTCTTCTCCGATTTTGGAAGTGGAAGCTTCGTGCTCTACTTTGGCAGTGTTGTTTTGCACTTCAATGTAGGGGAAGGTGTTGGCGCTGCACTGATCCCCAATCAACATGGAATCACACTGGGAAAAGTTGCGGGCGCCTTCTGCCTTGGGCCCAATTTTCACCAGGCCGCGATAGCTGTTTTTGGAATGCCCCGCCGAGATGCCTTTGGAGATAATTCTGCTGCGGGTGTTGCGGCCTATGTGGATCATCTTGGTGCCGGTATCGGCCTGCTGGTAGTGGTTGGTCAGGGCCACTGAGTAGAACTCGCCCACCGAGTTTTCCCCTACCAACACACAACTGGGATATTTCCAGGTGATGGCCGAGCCGGTCTCCACCTGCGTCCAGGAGATCTTGGAGTTGGCCCCCTGACAGAGGCCGCGTTTGGTCACGAAGTTGTAGATGCCGCCCTTGCCGTTTTCGTCGCCGGCATACCAGTTCTGCACCGTCGAGTACTTGATCTCGGCATTGTCTAGGGCAATCAGCTCCACCACCGCTGCGTGCAGTTGGTTGGTGTCAAACATGGGAGCCGTGCAGCCTTCCAGGTAGCTGACGTAGGATCCCTCGTCAGCAATGATCAGGGTGCGCTCGAACTGGCCCGACTCGCCGTTGTTGATGCGGAAATAGGTGGACAGCTCCATCGGGCAGCGCACCCCTTTGGGCACATAGACAAAGGAGCCATCGCTAAACACTGCCGAGTTCAGCGCCGCGTAGTAGTTGTCGGCAATGGGTACCACCGTGCCCAGGTACTTGCGCACCAGCTCAGGGTACTCCCGCAGCGCCTCCGACATGGAGCAGAAAATGATCCCTTCCTTGGCCAGCTTTTCCCGGAAGGTGGTGGCCACCGAGACGCTGTCGAAAATGGCGTCCACCGCCACATTGGCCAGCCGCTTCTGCTCCGACAGAGGGATCCCCAGCTTCTCAAAGGTTTCCAGCAGCACGGGATCCACTTCGTCGAGGCTCTTTTTCTTCTCCTTTACCTTGGGAGCGGAGTAGTAAACGATGTTCTGGTAGTCGATGGGCGGGTAGGTCACATTCGGCCAGGTGGGCTCGCTCATCTTCAGCCACTGGCGGTAGGCCCGCAGCCGGAACTCCAGCATAAAGTCCGGCTCCCCCTTCTTGGCCCAGATTTGCCGAATGATGTCCTCATTTAAGCCTTTGCCGATGGACTCAGAGGCGATGTCGGTAACAAAGCCGTACTTGTAGGGCTGGCTAATTAGGGTGCGGACGCTCGTAGACATGGATGGCTCTCGGTTAGGGACAGGGGCAAAACAGATGGCCAATTAAAACAACATGGTTGTTGCTTAACTAATCCTCAGGTTACTTTAGCAATGATCCCCTTGTCAAAGTAGCGGTGCTGGCAGCGGCAGCCGAGTAAACCCAGTCTAACCAGGAGGGCGAGGGTGGAGAGCGCGCGCAAGATCACCGATCCGTTCACGCAACCCGTTTCCAGCAAGCAGGCTATCTTGATCTACCTACGCAAGACGGGGCAGGCCACCGCCCAGACTCTGGCAGAGCACTTGGGCATTTCTCCCCAGGCCATTCGCCGCCACCTCAAGGATCTGGAGGCAGAGGGGCTGATCCACCATGTCGCTCAAGCTAGCGGTTTGGGCCGCCCCCAGCACCTCTATCAGCTCAGCCCCCAAGGAGAAGCGCAATTCCCCACCGGCTACGACGAGTTTGCCCTCGGTCTGCTCAATACGCTGGCTGAAACCCTGGGATCCGAACAGATGGGATCCCTGCTCCAGCAGCAGTGGCAGCGCAAAGCCCAGGAGTACCAAGCCCAGATGGGCTCCGGATCCCTGGCCGAGCGGTTGGAGCGCTTGGTGCAGTTGCGCCAGGCAGAGGGCTACATGGCGGAGTACTACCCCTATCCTGCCAACCTGGCTGCCCCGATTGCAGCAGAAGGCGCTGAGGAGTACGTCGAGCAATATGTCTTGGTGGAGCACCACTGCGCCATCGCCCAGATTGCCCAGCGCTTTCCCAGCGTCTGCGGCCACGAGCTGGAGATGTTTGCCGCCGCCCTGCCCGATTGTCGGGTGGAGCGCCTCACCTGGCAGGTGAACGGAGAACACCAGTGCGGCTACTGGATTGCCAAGCCAGGATCCCCCCCTAGACCCAGCCACGATTAGCAGTTCGTCCTTTGCTGGGCCTACCTCAGGTGACGGCTTCGGAAGACGGGCAAGAGCAGCTATGGATGCATAAAAGTATAGCTATATGGTAGTATAAGCATGAACCAATCTGGATTTTTCCCATGTCAGAGCTGGAGAAGCCGCACCAAGGGGTGGGGCAGGTTACCGCTTACTTTATCAACAACGCCCAGCTTACTTCCTTGATTATTGTGGGTCTGGCCATCTTTGGCCTGCTGGCGGCGACCTTGACCCCCAAGGAAGAAAACCCGCAAATTGTCGTCCCGGCAGCGGATGTAGTTTTGCGGTATCCGGGGGCCAGTGCCGAGGTCGTGGAGAAGACGCTGATCACCCCTGTGGAAGCGAAGCTACGGGAGCTGACGGGGATCGACCACATCTACTCGGTGGCCCAGGCCTCTGGCGGCTTGATCACGGTGCAGTATGAGGTGGGGGAAAACTGGGAAGACAGCCTGTTCAAGCTGCAAAATCATCTGTTTAGCCACCCGGAGCTATTCCCCCCTGGCGCCAGCTATCAGGTGCAGCCGGTCATCATTGACGATGTTCCCATCGTTACCCTGACCTTGACGGGGGCCGACTACAGCGACGATCAGCTACGGCGGGTGGGAGAGCGGCTGCTGGAGGATCTGCGCAGCCTTCCCAACACGGCCAACCTGACGCTGGTGGGCGGGCATCCCCGCACCATTCGGGTGGATCTGGATCCGGAGCGGCTGGCCAGCTATGGTCTTTCCCCGACCCAGGTGGCCCAGCGCATTGCCGCCGAAAACTTGCAACTGCCGGCGGGAGACGTGGAGGTGGGCTCGCGGCAGATCCGCCTGGAGGGAGGGCAGCGGCTGGCCTCGGCCGAGGACGTGGCCGCCATTCAGAATCAAGCCGGAGGTCTATCTCAGAGATGTAGCCAGCGTGCGGGATGAGTTTGCCGAGCGCACCTCCCTGACCCGCATCCACTTCCGCAGCGACGAGCCCATCACAGAGCCCTATCCGGATCCGCGCCGCCGCTCGACGGGAGAGTGGATCACCCAGCCGGCGGTCACCATCGGC
>NZ_JANSJI010000167.1:0-1253 GCF_047462475.1 Synechococcus sp. H55.11 | reverse complement strand
TGGGAGAGGGGCTGGGGGTGAGGGAGCAGAGCGGTCTGGGAACGTCCCTAGAAATCTCGGTCGCGCAAGCGGTGCGTCGCTTGAAAACGATAGACTGGGGTGTACAGCTCTCAATCTGCCCTGGATCTGGGAAGATTCTCAAAAGATCGCCAAGATCTAACCGTCGATGACCCACCTCCCTAAGTCCCCTTCGGGATCTGCAACCCTGGCCCCTCCCCGCACCTTCCCTCTTACCGCCGTGGTCGGACAGCAAACCGCCAAGCTGGCTCTATTGTTGGCGGCGGTGGATCCCGGCTTGGGAGGGGTGGTGCTGGTGGGGCCACGGGGCACGGCCAAGTCGGTTTTAGCCCGAGGGATCCACGCCCTGCTGCCTCCTATCGAGGTGATTGCCGGCTCCTATTGCAACGACGACCCGGCGCGGCCCGAGACCTGGTCAGACTGGGCCAAGGCCCGCTACCCCCAGGGAACAACGCCCCCCACCCGGGTGATGGCCCCTCCCTTTGTCCAGATTCCCTTGGGGGTGACGGAGGATCGGCTCTTGGGATCCGTGGATGTGGAGGCCTCGGTGAGGCAGGGGGAAACGGTTTTCCAACCGGGGCTCTTGGCCGCCGCCCACCGGGGCGTGCTCTATGTGGACGACATCAACCTCTTAGACGACGCCATCGTCAACCTGCTGCTGACGGTGGTAGGGGAGGGGGTAAACCGCCTGGAACGGGAAGGGCTAAGCCTGCAGCACCCCTGCCGGCCTCTCTTGGTGGCCACCTACAACCCCGAAGAGGGATCCCTGCGCCCCCACCTGCTGGATCGCCTGGCCATGGTGGTGCCGCTGGAGCGGGAGCTGAGCCTGGAGGAACGGCGGGAGATCGCCCAGCGGGCCAACCAATTCGGCGATGCCCCCGACCCTTTTCTGGCGGAACACCAGGCGGAACTGGAGGAAATCCGCACCCAGATTATCCTGGCGCGGGAGTGGCTGCCCCAGGTTAAACCGCGGCGGGAACAGATCCACTACCTGGTGCAAGAGGCCATCCGCGGCAACGTCCAAGGCCATCGAGGGGAGCAGTTTGCCCTGCGGGCCGCCTGTGCCCTGGCCGCGCTGGAGGGACGGGATCGCCTGGTAGCCGAAGATCTACAACAGGCGGTACAACTGGTGCTGCTGCCCCGCGCCCGCTACGACCCCGAGCCACCCCCGCCGCCCCCCCCCTCGCAACCCGCGGAAGCCCGCCCCCCCCGCCCCCCCCACGCCCGGGGGGCAC
>NZ_JANSJI010000166.1:0-1261 GCF_047462475.1 Synechococcus sp. H55.11 | reverse complement strand
ACCCTACCTCCTTCCGCGCTACAGCGAGATGACTTGGTCAGGCGGGTTGCCTGCCAGCGCGGCGTAGAGGTCGGGGAAGCAGCCCACCTGCACGCCCTCAACGGTGTTGTAGGGCACGCAGTCGCCGGGTGTGGTGCGCCCTGTGCCGTCGGGGTTGCACCAGCGCAGCTCGCCCTTAGCTAAGTTGCGCTCCAGCGCGCAGGCGTCGCACATCATCAGCAGGATGCCCTTCTCCTTCGCGAGTTTCGCCAGTCGCTCGCCAATCGGATCGCCTTGACGCAGCACGAAGGCGTTGTCATCGAAGAAGAACATCCCGACGACCTCCACGCCGTGCGTGCCCGCTTCCAGCTGGGGCAGGATCATTTGCCCCAGCTTGTAGGTCGCTGCGCGCGGCGTGATGAACACATAGGCGACCTTCATCGCTTGCCTCCGCGTCGGCGCAGCCCGACCAGACCCGCCAGACCCGCGCCCAATGCCAGTAGGCTCGCAGGCTCAGGCACGAACTCCAGCGTGTAGAGACCAGAGGTGTTCAGCGCCGTGCCGTCCCAAGCGACCGCATCCACCAAGCGGAACTGGAAAATCAGCGGGTTTGCCTCCGTCGGCAGGAAGTCGATTGCGAAGATCACATGCTGATGCACGGCTTCGGGGTCATTCGGGTCGTAAATCAGCGTCCAAGTGCCGGGCAGTCCCTCGCCGAAGATGGGGTCGGTCTCACCCTCAATCACGCCCACCAAGCGCGGCGAGATGAAGATCTGCTGAATGGTCACTTGGCGCAGTTGCGGGTGGTCGTCGCCCTCTTCGGTGTGGAAGTCCCAGCCGACATCGACGCCAAACAGCCCCGGCAGTAGCTCTTCCAGCGTGTAGCGGATGCGGTAGGGCGGCTCGGCAAGCTCTTCAGGTTCAATCACGGCGGCGACGCCGTCCACGGCGCCCAAGTGGATGTCGCCTTCGTGGTCGTGGTCATCTTGTGCAAACGATACGCTCAACAGCGCGCTTAGCGCAATCGTCAGTCCGAATGTGATCCAGCGTTTCATGGTGTGTCCTCCTTTCGGGGGCATTTATTGGGCGCCCTCCCCGACGGCGCCGAAGTTGAACAGGATGATGAGTAGGTCTGCGTCGTCGACGATGCCGTCGCCGTTCACATCCGTTTGGGGGTCGCCAGAACCGAACGCGAACAGCACCATCAGCAGGTCGGCGTCGTCGATGACATCGTCGTTGGTGAGGTCGCCCAGCGTGGTGAAGCTCCAGTTGCGGGCGTGGC
>NZ_JANSJI010000165.1:0-1263 GCF_047462475.1 Synechococcus sp. H55.11 | reverse complement strand
CCGCGTCCCAAATCGTTCCGTTTCCAATTTCTAGGGATCCCCCCGAAGGGGGAACGTAACCCAAGCTCGATGTAGCTCCAACGCCGTTTGGGTTTCCAATTTCTAGGGATCCCCTCGAAGGGGGAACGAGAATGAGCTAGAGAGGATCAAAATCAGAGAATCCAGGGTTTCCAATTTCTAGGGATCCCCCCGAAGGGGGAACTTAGGGCCAATTCAAGTTGGGGTCCTGACTGGATTCTTGGGCGTTTCCAATTTCTAGGGATCCCCCCGAAGGGGGAACTCCCTCGACGAGATAAATGCCCTCAGGTAGGTCGTTCAACTGTTTCCAATTTCTAGGGATCCCCCCGAAGGGGGAACGAAATGTTTGATCTACAAAGTTATGTTGGAAAGGTTCTGTTTCCAATTTCTAGGGATCCCCCCGAAGGGGGAACACCTTGTGGGCGCGCAGCCGGGCGTGGTGGCTGCTGTCGAGGGTTTCCAATTTCTAGGGATCCCCCCGAAGGGGGAACAGGCCAAGCGCGTTACGGGCTGTGCCTACGAGATTAAGTGTTTCCAATTTCTAGGGATCCCCCCGAAGGGGGAACGAATAAGAAGGAGTAGAGAGAGAGAGATCTTTCTAGTTTCCAATTTCTAGGGATCCCCCCGAAGGGGGAACACCCTGCAGACCCTAGAGCCGGACCTGGCGCTGCAGAAGTTTCCAATTTCTAGGGATCCCCCCGAAGGGGGAACTTCGTGATGATTACAGCATCGTCAACATTAACGTCGAGTTTCCAATTTCTAGGGATCCCCCCGAAGGGGGAACAGTTTGACCGCCTGTTCGGTCACCTGGCGAAGTAAGGTAGACGTTTCCAATTTCTAGGGATCCCCCCGAAGGGGGAACCAAGGTATCCGAAGATGTAGAGAAGAGAATGCAAAGCGTTTCCAATTTCTAGGGATCCCCCCGAAGGGGGAACTAGAAGACACCAATTTTGATGAGCTTTACGACTTCTGGTTTCCAATTTCTAGGGATCCCCCCGAAGGGGGAACACCATGAGTTAGATATTGTTCTGGAGAAGGTAATAAAGTTTCCAATTTCTAGGGATCCCCCCGAAGGGGGAACACGCCCAATCTTGTGGCTGATGGCGGACGTGTCCGGGGTTTCCAATTTCTAGGGATCCCCCCGAAGGGGGAACCCGTGGTAGTCGCCACCCACTTCCCTGGCTATAACGTGTTTCCAATTTCTAGGGATCCCCCCGAAGGGGGAACTCTACCCCTATTAAACCC
>NZ_JANSJI010000164.1:0-5375 GCF_047462475.1 Synechococcus sp. H55.11 | reverse complement strand
ATGGGAAGGCAGGTTTCGGGACATCGAAACCACGTGGATTCGCTGGGCCACCTCTTCTGGGGAACTGGTACCCACCGAGGCTGAACTGGAGCGGCAGCGAGCAGAGCAAGAACGGCAACGAGCTGAGCAGGCCGAACAACGGGCAGATCGCCTGGCCCAAAAGCTGCGGGAACTGGGGGTGGATCCCGATGCACTTTAAAGCCTCCCCCCCTCAAGAGGGTTGAGGATAGGCGGCAAATCCTACTGAGCAATCAACAAAACAGGCAGCTTCTGGACAGCTGACCGTAGTCCTTTGGGAAAACGCTCCCGCTTCAGAGGGTAGCGGTAGTTCATATGCTGAATCAGCCTCTCCCACTGCCAAGGGTTCAAGCCAGACACCACAGAACAAAGCGGCTCCTCAGCTACTTCCTCTCCTTTCTCCATAAGTTTGAGGATTACATTCCCCGCCGCCATTTCTAGTGTTTGATTGGCTAGCTGTGGATCCGGATCCCCGAGTAGGATAAGAGCATAGTCTTTTGAATTTGGACTAAGCAGGATTTGCTCCAGCAGCTTCTCCAGCTCCTCCGCAAGCTGCTCTGTTTCCAGCTCCCAGTAAGGAAAAAGAACGACGTTAAACTTGCTCAGGCGGATCCCTTGCGGAAGTGTAGTTTCTGTTAAGCTATCTCTCACTACTGGCAGGTTCTCAGCCAGGCTCACCCAGACTCCGGTATAGTCAATACTATGTAACCGAAAGAAAGCCCCAATTTCTCGTTCAAAGTCGTGGACAGCCTCTCGACATCCCTGCCAATGTCCGTAATCATCGATTTGGATAAATCCTTGGGAGTTAACCTGCTCATAAAGATTCTGAAAGATATCCATTGTGGACTGGTACCAGTCAGCGTCCGCGTGTAGAAAAGCGATCTCGCCTACCTGGTCACGGTAAGCTGGCAATGTGTCAGCAAACAGTCCTTGAACAGGAACAATGAGATCCCAAACTCCTAGTTCCCTACTGATTACCTCCAAGTTCTCCGAGACAGGAGCCCCCAAAGCTCCAGCTCCATAGGGAGTATCATTGGCAAGAAATCCTCTGTAATCTCGGTCTACTTCTGTTGGCTGAGGCATTCCTGAGAAGGTGTCGAAAGCGTAGACTTTGCGGGGTCGGCGGCTGTAGTTTTTGATCACCCAAGCTAGCAGTGCAGAGCTGCCTCCTCTGCAAACGCCACACTCAACAAAGTTCCCAGAGATGTCTTCTTGGCAGACTCGCTTGGCTAAGGTGTAGAGATTCCAGAGACGCTCAAAGCCCAAAAGGGTAAAGGCCTTAACCTTTTCCAAAACTCTCGATAACTCAAGGTTGTATACCGGGTATCCCTTCAAATGCTCTGGTAGTGTCCAATCAACAGCAGGATCCGGAATATGCTCCACAGGCTGGACGTTACCCCGCCAAGCGACGCCCATGATCTGCATGGTTTGGTAAATCATCGTGTTCCAGCCTCGAGCCCTTAGGTAGTTTAAGCCCTCAGCTACATCCGGTGAAGCAAGGTCATGAAAGAGAATTAGAGCATCTTCAGCAGCGTAGCGGTCTGCCACCTGAGCATCTAGCAGAGGAGCTGGCGCGTCATGATTTCCATCGATGTAGATCAAAGACCAGCGGCGGTTCTTTTCCCGAGCAATCTCTTCTGCCTTCTCTGGGCTGTAGCCGGGATACAGGTTGACATTGGAGCGAACTCCTGCCAAGCGGAGAGACTGATCCACACTTTCATAAATCTGAGGATTGGCCAGAGCAGGATCCACTACATCAAGAACAACTCCTCCCAATGCAAGGTGAGCAGTTGACCAACCTAGCCAACACCCAATCTCCAAAGCAGGTTTTCCTTGGAACTTAAGAGCGGTATTGTACAAGATATGTGCTTCATCTCGGCTAACAAAGCCAATAAGAGGTTGACGTAAGTCTGCGTGCGAAAGATGGGGAATCTCTTTTCGCAAGTAGGGCCAAGGGTGAGAACTTGGATCCACTACAGTCATTAGAGGGAAGCTATAGTCAAGATGTATTCTCCTCTGGTTATTCGATACATAGTCATATCTTTTAATCGGGAGAGAGTTCTTGCCTGGATATCGTAAGCTGGCTTCAACCTTAAAACCTTCAGTTGTAAGTACAATATGAGTTGGTCTTGTCTTAGCATCGGCCGTAAGATGTACAATCCCTATTGGTTCGTGAGGCGGAAAAGGATCCACCCATAGCCTCTTTTGAGGATCCCATAAAGGTAGCTGATAGTGAGCCAACCAATTACAATTGAGTGGTAGAAGCTCAACTCTATCCAAACCTAAATCCTTGTAGATAGAAACATTTAAAGCAAACTGATCCGTCCATAAATCGAAGCATCTGAGGATAGCTTGCTCTACTCTTTTTCCCCATGCCGACCAGTGAATAGATTGTCTAGCTCCGGAGAATACACCAGCGTTCAGCAATGGCTCTATATCTAGACGATTAAACTCGGTGTGATGGAAGTATTTGTGGTAGTGCCAGGTTATCCAGGTTTGCATCCAGAATCTGTTGACATGCTTAGCTACTAACTCGGTAACTATTGAAAATCCTTTTCTTTTTGCTCCTAGGGTGAGTAGTTCAATTGCAGACCAATCTTGGAGCCAAGCGTCTGCGTCAATCCAAATATAAACCTCGTAACCTGGAAAATACTCAGGTAAGAATGGCCTGGATGCCAGAGCTTTAAGGTAGTTAGGTTGGCTGTTACTACTTGGGATATCGTAATTCCAACCTGGCTCAATAATATGGTCAACGTACTGACTTATCCACTGCAACTGCTCTAGCGTGCAGCCTGTATCGAGAAATCCAATGTCCACAGAATACCCCTGCGGCTTTTCCCGGATAGAGAGGATAGTCCCCTGGACTAACTCAAAAAACTTGCTGTCTGCGCTTGTAACAACGATAGTTGAGTTCATGACTTTCGCATCTCCTCTCTTTTCAAGAGTCTACTCCTAAGCTCTGCGCAGATAGCAGAGGGATCCTCTTTGACCAGCTATGATCTCCCCCTGCCAGATCATGTGAGAAGGATCCAGCATCTGGTCAATCCGCTTGCGGTCTTGCTCCGAGCCAAACTCCACATAGATAACCTTGATGCCCTTGAGCCATGGCTTCAAGCTAGTCAACACCTCCACCCCCTGCCCACCTGTTGCCAACCTCAGTACATCGATGCGCTCCAGACCTAGCTCCTGCAAGGCTGTCTTAGCTTCTCGAAAAGCCAGCACCTGCTCCACTCCCCACTCTGTTTGAGAGTCTTCTGGCCAGAGACGACGAGTCTTATAGCCATCCTTTCCTGCCAAGCCCACTGGATGCACATGGCAGTTGCCCAAACTCAGAGCATTCTGCTGCAGCAGGTGTAAGGCCAAGGGATCCATCTCAAAACAGTGAATGGCCGCCTGCGGATGAAATGTTCGGAAGCAGGCGCTCGCTACCCCCACTCCGGCTCCGACATCCACCACCAACTTAACCTCTGGAAGTAAGGAAGCAGTTGGCTCGTAAAGCCGGCTGAGGTTGGCGACCGTCTCCCCATACTCAACGCCTTCGTACCCTCGTAGCCAGGCTGACGGAGCAGAACTGTCCTTTTGGATTAAGTCAATGAGAAAAGTTTCTGTGATTCTTCCTGCATTGGCAAAGACGAGCTGATGATCTTCTCCTAAGACAAAGGCAAAGCTGGCTTTGAGGGGCTGCTTCAGTCTCTGGAGATCCTCAACCGTGCACACAGCCACATCAAACACTGGCCAGCTTGCTGGCTCTCCTGTTAGCTCATGCACCCGCTCAGCCACGCCCCTCTGCTGCAAGAGGGCACAGGGATCCACAAAGCTCCCTTCCCCATACAGCTCCAGGCGTGGCAAGTCCAGCAAATCAGCAGCAATCACCCCAGGACAGCCGCGGCTGAGAAACACCTTGAGCCGCTCTTGCACCCGATGCAGCTCTTGCACAGGCTCATACACAGCCAGGCGGGTGTCTATCAGGTGAGAGTTAGCCGTGCTGACAAAGTGACGCACCTCGGAACGAGGCGAGTAGCGGAAGGGTTCGGGCAGCTCTCCGCCAAACACCCAGTCCAGCAGATTCTGGATGCGGTGGCGGGGGTGCCACTGTTTGTCGAAGGCTTGGTAGGCGCGGCGGGCAATCTCGATGGCTTCTTGTGGATGGTCGAGGTAGTAGCGAACCTTTTCCAAAAGTTCGTCTTCGGAGTCGTAGGTGTCGCAGTAGGTTCCCGGCACCAGCAGCTCGTCGAAGCCCGAGGCAAAAGAAAGACGGTCTGTCAACAAAAAGCCACCTGCTGAGATCACTTCCAGATTGCGGAGATTGAGATCCGCATTTTGGCTACAGTTAAACGAAATCAGCGAGTTGGCAAAGCGTTCGGCTGCTTCTATGCGATTGGCAGCTTTGATGAGGATAGGCAAATCCGCTTCCTTCAAAGCCTGCACAAGTCGGGAGCGTCTGGGGTGCCGAGAGCCTTGCTGGCCAATGAAGACAATTTGGTTTTCTCTCACTTCTACCCACTCGTGGGCGACAGGGCGCATGGAGATAAGGGGCAACCAGGCCAGGTTTTCCACACCTGCTGCAGCAAACCAGTGCAGGTGATGGCGGTTGTAGGCGGTGGCCACGTAATCAAAGCCTTCGGTAGCCCAGTAGGCTAGGAGGTGATTGATGGGGAACTCCCAATGGTGAGTATCGCCAGCCAGCAGGACAGTCGGGCAGCCAAACTTCTTGGTATTAAAAGGATTACTCGAGTCGAAGCTAGAAGTCCAAATAACAACTAAGTCAAATTCCTTATCTGCAATCTGCTCAGACTGCTGTACGAAGCCGTAGAGGTCATAATCTCCTTCTGGGCACTCCACTAGGCCGCCGGTGAAGTTGACAAAGCCTAACCCAAATCCCTTCGCTCTTGCCTTGGGACAAAGGGTTACCTGCCGGTCTGAAAGCAGAGGGGGCGGGATGTAGTCGGGTGGAGCTGGCCAGTTGAGAAGAATACGCGGAGCTGCGGCCTTGGTACCCTTCATTTTTTGATCCTTCGCTCGGGCAGTCCGTAGGAGCTTAGCAGTCCTAGGTTATGAAACGGTTATAAAGCCAGCTCTACTCCTCAGGGATCCGTCAAAACCCTTGTTTAGCCCGTCCCTGCAGCTTTCTAGAGCTGGATCAATAACTGGCAACCCTAGCTTGCCCTGGAAGTCAGGCTAAAGAAGAAGGGATCCCTTGACCCTCTATCTACGATAGGCCATGGGCAGCCCCGCCGTTGATAGGCCGGATCTGGCCTACCTACCCAAGCGGCCACCTGCCGAGGTCAAGTAGGAGCAACGACGAGCAGAGCACCTGGCCCAAAAGCTGCGGGAACTAGGGGTGAATCCGGGTACAT
>NZ_JANSJI010000163.1:0-1270 GCF_047462475.1 Synechococcus sp. H55.11 | reverse complement strand
CCCCAAAGCCCAGGTCAAAACAGAAAAGGATCCCGGTTTTGGGCCGGGATCCTTAAGCTTTTGAGATCTGGGAGTTGGGGGAAGGGGATTAGACGTGGCTCATTACAGGCGCAGCGGGCTATTCAGGGTCAAGTTCATCACCTGACTGGGGCGCAACACCACCACCTGGGGAGCCGTGATGTTGCCCACTGCCACGCCGGCCCCGGCTCCGCCAATCACCCCCAAAGCAGAGACACCCCCTGTCAGCAGGCCCAGCACCGTACCGCCCACCGCACCAATGGCTGCGTCCTGGGCGATGGCTTCGGCGGAGTATTGGCGGGGATCTTTCTCATCGTGGATCAAGTCAGAAGACATCTGCACCGAGTAAAGGCGTCCATTGGCAACCAGGGCCGTGCCGAAGAACCGAGCTCCTCCCTGAACCGGGCGCAAACTACCCCGCACTTCGCTCCCTGCCGGGATCACCAACTGGCCGTCGCCGCCGTAGATGTCCTGAGCTACCCGCAAGGTAAGGGGATGGGTGCTGTTGGGGCTGAAGTACTGGGGCTCTCCACCCTCGAGGGTCTGGACGGGGATGATCGTGCCCGGCTGCAATTGGCGCACACCTACATCAAACAGTTGCTGAGCAGAAGCAGGGGGCAAGGCGAGCAACCCCAAAGTGGGGATTGCCCAGCCAATCATCGCCGCCGCAACAACACGAATGTTCATCAAAACTCTCCGGTAAATGTTCAACACAGCATCCCAAGGAAAACGCAGATTCTTGGGAGCGCTTGCGAGCCACCTGAAGGTCAAGCCCGACGAATAAAGCTGATCAAGGCCAACAGAACCAAAGCCCCAACAGTAGCCATCAGCAAGCTTCCCAGCAAGCCCGTAGCCGATAGGCCAAGCAAATCAAAGAGATATCCCCCGACAAATGCCCCGCAGACGCCGACAATGATGTTGCCGATCAAGCCAAATCCGTAACCACGCCGGATGTACCCTGCCAGCCAACCGGCAATCGCCCCGATCAACAGAAACCAAAGGGTGCTGTTCATACAACTTACTTCTCCAAGGTATGCTATACCTACAGCTTACTCTTCGTTGCTAAAAGATAAATGCTCTGAAAACCAACCTTCTGTACACTCGGCACACTTGACGGCCACCTGACAAATTGGTAACTTTTGCTGAGAACAGATAACCACCAAAAAGTTGGGTCTAAAACCCCAAGTTGATTTTGGATGTATGCAATGAAGACCTGAAGAGGAGCGCCACCGACACTAGATATAGATACATA
>NZ_JANSJI010000162.1:11905-22171 GCF_047462475.1 Synechococcus sp. H55.11 | reverse complement strand
TATTAAACCCAAGCGGGGCAAGGAATGCAAGACCCATTTGCGAGGGGGTCGGTCGAAGACGGCAAAAAAGGGCCTAGAAGAGGGGGGGCAAGAGGCCTGAAAGCCTTGTGGCGCAAGGCATCGAGCGGGTCAACGAAAGAATCGGCCTTTGCGGGATTTGGCGAGGCGCTCGCAGAGCTGCTGATACCGTTTTTGTGTGCTTTCGAGAACATCAAGTACTTAGGTAGGGGGAAAGTTGCCTGAGCTACACGATGACCGAGCCAGGGGGTGCAGTTAAAGGGGGTTCACCCCAGATTTCCACTTGATCGAGGGCGTGGCTGGTGAGGGGATAGAAGCGGACGCTGTCTTCGTTGGGCTTGATCCTTTTCCGGAGCCGTAGCTTGAGCTCCTCGAACTTGTCCTTGTTGAGGACGCACTCGAAGACACTGTACTGCACCCGCTTGCCGTAGCCTTCTAGCAAGTCGGCAATTTTCTTGCGGCGCTTGTCACAGGGGGTATCGTAGGTAACAACATAAAGAAACATCAGCGAATCCGGTAAGGCTGATACAAGTCTTGAGGATTATAGACGGACTGCTTAAACTTCTTAACCTGCTGTGTTAGCAAATCCCAGCGGGGCTGATCCCCAGCAGGAGTTGTAATGGATCCCTCCATTCTCTGGAGAAAAGCTTTGAGGTACTTCTTTCTGCCAGCATCGTTGAGAAAACAGCCCCCATCTCGATACTCGAAGTCTTCTTGGATATCCATAACACTGCTGTTGACAAGCCACAGTACCAGGGAGTCCACAATAGGCGCTCGGAACTCTTCCAGCAAATCGGAAACCAGAGCAGCGTGGCGTTCACTGCTGGCATGTAGGCAACCTTGATAGGGATCCAAATCTTGCAGCTCAATCAAGGTTAATAGGTGGTTCCAGAGCACCATATAGCCAAAGCTAAGCATGGCATTGACTGGATTGGTGGGTGGTTGTCGGGTGCGCTTGAGCAAAACAAATCCTTTTTGTTGCAAGCAATTGCCCAATTCTGGGAAATACAGGGCTGCGCCGATCCCTTCAATGCCGCGCAATTGATCTAGAGACTTAGCCTGCAGAACTTGCTCGGCCAGATGTTCCAGGCTGCGCAGGGTTAGATCCCCAGTTTCGCTGGGGCGCTGCCTAAGTTGCCGCATCAACAACACGCGGCCATTGAGGAGCTTAGCTCGCACTATCTGGGCTGCTGTTTGCAATCGCCATGCTTCAGGGAGTGCTTGTTGCCAATGGGCCAAGCGGCGGTAGCCCCTTTCAATGGGAATGAGGCGACCGTAGCAATAGCCGAGTCGGGAGAGGTAGGCAATGGGGATATTGCGCTTCAAGCACTCTCTTACAACATCGGTAGTCACCTGCGAGCGGCCGAAGATTAAAATTTGCTCTAGCAAGGGCAGAGGCACCTCCTGCAAGAGCAAATCGCCCAAATGAACCAGCACAAACTCTTGCCTGAGGCTTAGCCTGCACCCTTGCTGGGAAACATACAAGGTTCGCATTATCGATCATCTCGACGCAGACTCTCTGAGCCTCGCCTTGGCTCTATGGAAGTGCTGGTCTTGGATTGGCGCTCTTCTGGTAAAACATCTACATTAATTTCAGGACTTGACAAAAGATCTATAACTATCTCCGTTAGGCTTCCAGAAAAGAAGCTGGCAATTGTAACCAGAATAGTGTTGGTAATCACGGCTGCCAGACCTAAGGGAGCAATGAGCAAAATGGCCAGTGTAATCAGGCCATTGATTGTAGCTGTAACAAGGTTTCTGAGAACTTTGGCTTTGATCTTCTTTCTAGGCATGGTTTTCCCAAAAACTCTCCAAGATTTTTCTATCTCAAGGGCCAGATTACTCCAAAGCCATCGGCACTTCCCTTGAGCTCGTCGAGATACATTTTCCTAGGATCCGCCGTTGCTCCAAAAACGGTAACCACTTGGTAATCACCCAAATCGGCAATCCAAACCGGAGAGGGTACCTGTACACCCCCACACAAGAATTTGTCGTACCGGCCTTCGCCCTGCCGGCCAAGACGATGCAAAGTTGCCAGGGCATAGGGTTTATTAAACTCTTCCTCGCCGCTGCAGACCACAATCTGGCAGTTGGCATCCACTGCTTGCGGCCATTTATCCCTGTCAACTTGGCCAACACTTCTTGGGCTATTGGGGTTAATAGCCTGCTTGGTTAGAGTCTTGAGAGCGGCAAAAAAGTTTTCCAGACGCTTTTGGAAAAGCTTCTGAAACTCAGTCACCGATTCCGGCAGCTCCCAGAAGGCATCCTCTGACCTGGGAATTAGGGTAGAGCCGCGCCACCAGGGAGCCCGCTCGCGGTTTTGGCGGGAGTAGCAGGGTCTTCTGGCCCCTTGGCCCACACCTCCCAGATGGAACATCATCCAGGTGAGGTTGGCAAAGAGCTTTTTCGCCGCCTCTTGATCTTCCTGCGAAGCATAATTTTGGCACTCGCCCGAAAGACTCAAGACGAGGATCCCTTCTTGTCGTCCGGCAGGTTTATTTCTTCCTTGCTGATTGGGCTCCGGCTGAGAGACTTTGCCATCTAGGAGATCTACATGGATCCAGCCGTGTTTTTGCTTAGGGGTGATGGCGCCAAAAAGTTGCCCTTCCCACTCCTGCACCTGATCGACCGGCAAAACTCCCAGGGCAAGGGTGCGGAACCAATAGCGCAGCATATTCTTAAAGGCCACGGGCCGCACTTCGGCGATGGATCGGTTGTCGTAGCGATTCTTGTCGGGTCTCCAGTTGACTACCTGGCGCCCGTGAATGAGTTGGCCTTCTAACTCAAAGGGCAGGCGCAAGAATTCTCCTTGGCTCTTGTCCGGCGATTTCCCTGAGGGGATTAGCCGACCGTAGCCGGTATTCACCTGGGATCCCACCCCTTGCTCCAAACCCCGGAGGAGCCATTGCTTAACTTGATCCAGCATCTCATCGGTGCAGCCGGGGACTTTGCGCAGGCCAATCAAAAAAGTGGCTTGCTTGAGAGAGAAAAATAAGTTGGGGTTGGGCGAGTATTCAAGATTTTTTCCATTCCATTTCCAGACGTTATTAGCAATATCTACAGCCAGCCCCCCCGTTTTGGAGTTATCGGGATCCTCCCGCCTTCGGGGCCGAGTGGGTGCCGGATAGGCATCCAAAAAGACAACCTTGCCGGCGCTATCTTTTTCCTCAGCTTGTAGGTGGCCAAACCAAGGAGCTACAGCTTGGTCTGCTTGATCCCAAGATAGGTTGCGCTCCTGCATCAGCTCCCGAATGGCCTGGGAGCGGGCTACACCGCGCAGGGTGGAGCCAGGAATGTAAGGGATCCCTAAGTGATCGAAAGCGGGGAGCAACATGCTCTCTGGGCCCTTGGCCCCACCGACTCGAATTCGCCAGGGACAGGTAACCTGAAAGGTGTCGCTGGCAAGGCGTTGGGTGCGCTCGTTCAAAACTTTCAAGCGGGCTCCAAGGTTAATCGTTGTTTCCACTTGGTGCGCCAGCTCCGCTTTGGTGCCGTCTTTAAAAGCATCGAGCCGCGCTCGCATCCAGCGCAGATATTCAATAAAACCGGCGGTGGGATCCGGCCTGGGCGTGGGATCCAAGGGGTGACCCAGCCAAGGCGAGGGCTGAGGATTGTTGCCTCCTCCGCCACCGCCTCCACCGCGCGGCTGGTTTCCCCCTCCATTGCCTCCTCTAGGAGAATTGGGGCCTCGATTTTCCTGAGGCGGCCGGCGGCTGGGATCCCCTGGCCTGGGGGGACGAGCAAGCGGCTCAGGCGTGTTGCCAGGACGAGCAGGGCGATGACCGGTCATGGGATCTTCTCCAAAAGCGGGAAACAGGGTTAGGAATTGCCAAGGGTTTGGCGAAATTCACGCAACATGGTGCTGGTACCAATTTCTAGGGCGCGTCGAATGAGTTGAGGTACAAGATTGGGGATGTCGAAGTCTGGAAAAAGCCGGCTGCGGCTTGATTCTACGTAGTCTTCTCCCTGCAGAATAAAGATCCGCAAACTTCGCTCACCCAAGATCCAAACTTCCGGCACGCCGATGGCTCTATAGGCCTCAATAAAAGTTCGGGAAGTAACGTCGGACTCGATGGCCAGATCAGGTGGGGGCAACTGATCGACATCGATCCTGCCCTCGCAACCTCGCACCAACTCCAGGTGATTGACATAGAAGCAGGTGTCTGGCTCCACTCCAGCCCTGCCTGACTTTTTAAGGGTTGTTGAGCCAAAGTCTTCCCAATCCCTACCCTGAGAATCGAGAATGGCTGAGACAATATACCCGGCAATGCGATGAAGGCGCTCGTGTTTGGATAAGGGAGACATGATCTCAAAAGTGCCATCATAGTAGGCAATGCGAGTGTGGCGATCTTCGCCCAGCTCCTCCAGAATGCTCTCGCAGTCTTGCCAGGTAAGAGAATGAATAACCACTCGGCTGCCTTCTTGCAGGGAAATCGCTTGCAGGGGGATCGCGACGCCCATTACTCCCCTCCTTTAATGTCGTGGTAGATGGCCATGGCCCAAAAGCCAAACTCCTGAGCCAAAGCCAGCCCTAACCCTGTTAAACCTAGATACTCTTCGACTCCCAGTCCCATAAGACGATCCAGACCATTGGAGTTGGCAATCCCCTTTTGGCCAGAAATCTCTTCCAGACAACTAAAGAACTCCTTGACCACTTGCTTTTTGCCGTCTTGGCTGAGGGCATCTTCTTCTGCCTTAAGGCGCAGCAGGCCCCAGGTGGAAAGGTAGGTGTAGAGTTCCACAGCCTGGTTTTTCTGCTCCTTAAGCTTTTCTTGGTCTCTGGTTTGAGCCCTTAACTGGCGAAGGGATTCGTAAACAGGCTTGGCCAACGTGCGGGGATCAAAAGTTTCCATAAAACCTCCTCAACTAGTTCCAAGACAACTCGACAAAGCCCCGACCTAGGCTCTCCTGACCGCCAATTTGCAGAAGCTGGTTATCCTGCAGAAGCTTCCGAAATTGCTCCACTGCTTTTTGGGAACTGCCATTGGCTTGGGCTGTTACCCCCCAGGTAAAGTACATCAAGCTATCGGGGGGAATGGCCTCTTCGTAGCGAAAGCCGCCTTCTACAACTTTGTGCTCGCTGAGCTTAACTTTTACCTGCCGCCACAGGCTCATTTGAATAAGGGTGGCACAGTGCTGATCCGGCAAGACGATGACGCGGGTGATGCTGGAAGACTTGACAAAGTCTTGCCAGTTGGCCCACTTTTTCAGGCCATTTTTCAGGATGGCATCCTTGAGGTAGAGGGGCCGGTTTGTCTCCAAGTTGGTGCTATAGGGATCCGGCACCTGCAACTGCTGGCCACTTAGCCGCAGCCAGCGCTTGAGCAAGAGGGGGCAGCTCATCCAGACTACGCCGTGGCTGAGGGAAGCCACCGGCACCCACAACAGGGATCCATCCCCAATCCAAATGGAGCCTTGGGTAAGCTGATCCCCCTCCCCAATTTCGTTGCCAAAGAGCTCAAACTTTAACTCTTTCTCAGCCATACTGGCCCGCAATTTGCCGCGGATGGTGCTGGAAGGAATGTAGGGCAAGTTGGTGTGGGCTTCGCGGGCAATGCCCAAGAGGTTGCCTTCTTGGGTGGTGCCGCCGGTGTGCAGGGGGGTTAACAGGGTGAGATAGACCAGGTGAAAAGTCATCGAAAAAACACTCCTTATCGACAAAGAACAGGGCTGCAAAAGCATCAGTTAACCCAAGGCAGCCAGAGCAACTCGCTGTAGCCCAACAGCCGCCAGCGGTGGAAGACGTTGAGCCGGCCATCTTCCAGCTCCGGCTCGTCCTGCCCAAGGGGAGCCGGCTGCTCCAGGTAGTAGACGCTGCCGGGCGGGGCGGCAAACACTTGCGGAGCCGGTAAGCTGGTCTTGCGCGGCTCTGTTAGGGAATCCACCTGCAGGCGGCCGCTGATGGGAACCGGCTTGCCAGTGGCCACGCTTACCAGAGGGCCGGTGAGGGAGTGGGCAGGGTGGGGGGTGGCCAAGCGCCATTCCCAGGGCCAGGCGCGGCAGAGGGAGCGCCCATCCACCTTCTTGATGAACACTCCAGGCGTAACCAGGTAGGCCAAGGCCCGCCGGGTTTGCCGGAAGGTCTCTTGGGAGAGCTCCTGCAGCGCTTGCCACTGCTTGCCCAGCTTTGGGCAAGGGCCCAGGAGAGCGCCGTGGCCTTCTCCCCCCAGCCGCACCACCTCTTCTTGCTCCAGGGGCAAGGGATCCCAGGTTTCGCGCTCGGGATCCCAGCACTCGATGGAGAAAGCCAGGCTCCAGCCGGGCTGCAGGCGGATGCAGGTTTCCACAAAGTAGCCATCGGCTTCTCGCACCTGACGTTTGCCTGCCTGCAGGGTGTTGTGGGGCCGCACCTCTGCCACCCAGGGGGGCGGAACGGCTTGAGCCAGATCCCAGCCCTTGCCCTGCAGCGCTTTTTGCACCGCCTGAAAGGGCAGGTAGCCGGCGGCCTTTTGCTTGGGGCTTGGCCGTTCCTCCTCCGGAGCTGCTGCTACCAAAGGGGCGGGCCGAGTGGGATCCCAACGGTAGCCGCTGTAGGAATGCTCCTCTTCCAGCCAGGGGATGGGCACCAGCGGGGATCCCTGGTCAAGGTGCAGGGGGCTGGGGAAGTAAAGCTGCTCATCCCAGCAGAGGAAGGGGCCGCGCAGGCGCAGGGTTGTCGGCTGGCCCAGGTGGGCCAGGATGGCTCCGGCCAGGGTGTGGCCGCTGGGCGGAAAGCCGCTGGTGGCCCAGGCCCGCTCCCCCGGCGCAAAGGGCCTGGCATCGCGAAACATCCACACATCCAAAGGCGATAGCGTGAACCAACTCATCGACCGTTCCTCCCCAATTTCACGGTGCGGTTGCGCAGCACAAAGGCCGCTAGCTTAAACCAGTTTTTGATGGCCAGATCCCAGGCTGCCGGCTGGGCGGGCAGGCTGTGCTGCCAAAAGTGCTGGATAAACTCGATTAGCTTGGCCTGGAAGCGATCCCTCTGCTCGCTTTCGCCGCCAAAGAGATCCCGGCGGCTACAGAACAAGCGGGCCCAATCGGGCACAGCTTCCACGCTGGGGGCGGGGTGCTGCTCCCAGAGCTGGGCAGCCTGCTCAAACAGCGAGCTTTGATCCTGCTGTTGGCCCAGCAACTTCCAGTCAAAATCCAGCAGGTCTTTCCACTTGTCGAAGGTGTCGAACTTGCTGGTGCCCACCAGTTGGTTGCCGTTGGCAAACAGTACCCGCACCTGGACGCTGTCCTTGGGGCTGCCATGGGCATAGGCCTGCCCTTTGGCGTCTTTTTCCGCCTCCCAGAGATTTTCCAGGGCAATGGCCAAGGGCACCGAGTGGTGGGCAATCACCACGCCAAAGCTAATGCTGGCCAGGGATCCCAGGGTAAAAAGAGGGCGGCGGCTGAGGCCAGGCGGCAACTGCGCCTTTTGCCACTGCCAGTAGTCCCCTTCGTTGGCGAACTCCCGCCAGTCGTCTTCGCCGCCGCGGAAACACTGGCGGATGTCCCAGAGCCAGCCATCCCACTCCCAGAGGTTGGTATAGGCCAAAACGTCGTCTCCCCCGGCGTAGATGAGCCTGCCGGCGTAGCGCTGCTCGGTGAGGTAGGGCACCAACTGGCCGGAAAAATCCAACAGGGCGCGGCTGAGGGCACTGTGGGTGGCCGGGCCCATGCGCTTGCGGCTGTTTTTGACAAATTCGCCGAAGGCGTCCTTGACCTGGTCGAGCTCCTCGGAGTTGATGACCTGGCCAATGGTGTCCTTCTGTTTATCGGCTAGGCGCTGCAGCGGCTGGGGCAGGTAGTCGTAGTAGGGTCGCATCTTCTCCCCCCTCAGCCACTGGCCCATGTCGTCGCCGTCGCCGGCGGCCAGCACGTACCAACTGGCGGGGTTGATGCTGGGGTAGTAGCGGCTGAGGGTGGCTTCTATCTCCTGGCGGCAGCGCTTCTGGGTTGCTGCGTCTGCTTCCAGGTCTTCCACCAGCCAGCCGGCGTTGAGCAGCCGCGGGTGGTAGCGTAGGTTCTGCTGGTCGGCCCACGGGATCCCCCACTTGCCGCGCATCTCCCGCAGCACTTCCCGAATGCCGGGGTGGATGGCCTCAACGGCCCGGCAGGCTTGCTCCAAGTGCTCCTGCTCCCGTCGCCCGTGGGTTTTCAGGTAGCCGGCCACACCGGCGGTGAGATCGGGGTAGGAAGCGGCAATCTTGTCTTCATCGAGGTTGGGAAAGAGCTCCGGCAACACCTTGTCCAGGGCCCGCTTGACGGTTTCGGTGGCGTTGAGCCGCTCGCGGCCATCGAAAAGCCCCGCCTGCCGCTGCCAAAGCCGCCGGCTCTCCCCTTCGCCAATCCAGCGATCCCTGGGGGAAGGGTGAACCACCGGCCCCAGGCCGGAGACGGTGCTGCGCGGTCCAAAGGCCACCGGCAGTTGCCAATCGCGGGCCTGTTTGCAGGCAGCCTGCAGCCGGCGCGTCGCCTCCACCGCCGCCGCCCACCAGGAGCCGACGTTCAGCCCCGCCTTGTACTGGCGGCGCTGCTGCTTTTGGGGATCCCAGAAGCTGATCCGCAGGAACTTCAGCTCCGCGTCGGCAAAAAGCTGCCGCTCTCCTGTTAGGTGGTAGGTGCGGTTTTGGGCGCTGACCCAGGGATCCCGTTCGACCGGCTCCTGGGACTTGAGGATGGCGGTGTCTTTGAGCCTTTGCTGGGGGGATCCCAGGGGTGCTGCTGCCCAGTAGAGCTGCCACTGGTGCTCCAGCCATCCCTCCCAGGTGGGATCCTCCGGGCGCAACTGCACCAGCCAGCGGCGCTCCAGTTGCAGGTGCTCCAGCGCTCTTTCCGCCAGGTGGCGCCATTCTTCTTTGAGGGTCTGCTGGGCCAACTGCATGGCCGCCTCCACCCGCTCTTCCGGCAACAGCAAGAGGATCACGTTGGGGAAGCCGGCGGTGAGCAGGGCGTGGGCAGAAGGTTGAGGGATCCATTCCTTAAACTCGGAGTACTTCTCCCGTAGCCAGAAGTCGATCAACGGCTGGCCGTAGAGACTGGGGTAGAGCAGGCAGTCGGGGCCGTATTTCTCCGCTAGGCGCCAGCAAAGCCGTGCCGAGAGGTAGTGCAACAGCCAGGATCCGGCCCAGAAATCCCGCATCTTGCGGCTGGCTTTGATCAGCTCCTGGATGGGGTTGAAGGTGAAGCTGGCCAAAAAGGGCCGCGTGAACTTGGGCTCGTCGTAGCCGGCCAAACAGCCCGCCAGGGCCGCCACGACACTGGTGTGGCTCCACAGGGATCCATCCGGCAGTCGCGTTTCCGCCGGCAAAAGCAGGAGGTTCTCATCGCCCAACTCCCGAACCAGCGCCTGGGGAAAACAGCGCCAGAACCACCAGAACACCTTCTGGATATCTTCCTCTTCTTGCCGGATCCAATCGGGAATCACCTTTTTCTCTAGCTGCATCAGGTGCTCGGCGCGGGAGCCGGCTTGCTGCAGGGCCCGGTGTTCCTCTTCGGGCAGTTGCCAAAAGCGCTTGCGCCCCGAAAGCAGATGGCTCATCTCTAGGCCCGGCCCCAGGCTGTGGCCGCGATCGGCTACCTGGTAGTCGATGGCAACCGGCAGGTGGCCAATGGCAGCCCGATCGCTGGCGGCGGCAACCAGATCCGCATCGCCAACGCTTGCTAGGAGGGATCCCTCTGCCTTGGGCGAGATCCACCCTTGCATCGCCGCTAAGTTTGGCCACAGCCCTTCCTTAGCGCGGCCAGAGGCGTCGTGGAGGGCCTTGAGGGCAGGGTCGTGCAGCAAACCCCAGAGCTTCGCTTGCCAGTAGTGATGAGACATGGTGTTTTCGCAGGAGAAATGGGAGAGTTAAGAACTGAACGCGCAAGAGACAAAAAAGTAAACAAAACCCCAGCAGCCACCCGATACCTGGCTGCAGAAGCTACAAAACAAAATCCACCGATCCCGACCAGCCCTCAGGTTTCTTTAGTATTTCTCCAGCTCAGTAGGACTTGTACAAGCTAAGCCCCTGCCAACTGTTTGACCGAGCTTGAAAACTCAGAACCTGAGGGTGGGCCGATGTCTGTAGCCTACTGAGAAATGGAAGGATCCCCTTCCAATTCCCCTTCTGTCCGGGTCAATTCCGGAAACAGCGCCTCCAGCCTGGGCAGCAGATCCCGCAGCACAAAGCCCTCCAGAGCTTCGCTGGGACGAGGTTCGGGATTCATCTGCACATGGGCCACGTCGTTGCGGTACTGGCTAAGGCGAGACCAAAGATCAGCAAGCTGCTGGACATC
>NZ_JANSJI010000162.1:0-11805 GCF_047462475.1 Synechococcus sp. H55.11 | reverse complement strand
GCGGTAGTCTTGGATCCCCTCACAGAGGCAAAGGGCAGAAACCACCCACTCCCGGGCCAAGAGAAGGGCTTGGGTGGTGAAGCGCTTTTCCACATACCAGCGCAGCAGTTGAAAGTGCTTTTGAACTTGAGCTCGGCGATCCTCCTTCTGGTCTGCCGGCAGCGCCAGTTGGCTGTAGCTGTCTTGAATGCTTTGCAGCAGCAGGCCAAAGGGCTTGGCAAATTGGCCCACCTCTTCGGCCAACTCCTGGGTAGAGTGTCTTTGTAACTTGCGCAAGTCCTCCTGCAGGCTGACCGGCCTCACCAGCTCCAGGCAACGGGAGATGTCGCGGATGGCTTGTCCAAAGCTCTGCAGCCGGGTGGGCCTGGGATCCCCTTTGCCGGGCTTTTGCTGCCGGTAAAAGTCCCGTTGAACCCTGTCCAAAAGCTGCCCCAGCTCCAGGGCTGAGCCGGTGCTGATGAACTTGTCGGTGGCCGTCAGCCAGTCCAAAAGCCGAAGGGCGGGGGTGAGATCGATAATGGGGGTTTCTGCCTGACCAGGGCGGTAGAGGCCGTAGTAGAGCCCCTGGATCTCGACATTTTTGGCCTTGCGCAAAAGGGCAGCTCCCAAGAGCACCAGCAGGGGGATGGAGCGAAAGGCGTGGGTGATATCGAAAAACAGCCGGGTGTTGGGCTCGATGCTATCAACCAGCACGTCGAAGATGGCCCAGGTCTCCGCCTCGGTTTTGCCTTCGGGAATGGCCTTGGCCACCTTCTCCACATGGGGCGGTAGATCTTCCTGCAGGCGGCTCCAGTGCTTGGCGCGGGCCTCTTCCGTCAGCAGGAGGATAATTCTGTCAATCTCAAAGAGCTGGCAGAGGGCTTTGGCAACGTAGCAGGTTTTCTCTGCCCGCCGCTCCCCAAAACAATACACCGTCTCGGTGTAATCGCCGGTGCCCAGGGTGGTCAAAAGGGTTTTAGCCATAGGGATCCTCGCGGTTGGGTCTGCAAAGCATCAAAGCACAACCGCCTGCAAGCTACCGCAACCTGGAAGCCCCCCCTTCACGAAAACAAGACGCCTTTTCCCAAGCAGTGAAGGTGGAAGGAGCCCGGAGTTAGCCTAGAAAGCAGTTGGCCTCTAGAACGATGAGGATCTGGGCATGCTCTCGACCGAACAGCTATCGATTTCTCATCAAAAACTCACTCCCGAACAGTTTCTTGCTTTGCCAGAGGAAGATATTACCTACGAGCTGGTCGATGGACAAGCTGTTCCCAAAGATGCGCCGATGTCCCCTCAGAGATTTCATGCCTCTCTGCAGAAGCGATTGCTTTTCATTCTGGATGCGTGGTGTCAGGGCAAGGGAGATGTATATACAGAGCTGGCAATTGTTTTGCAAAGGCAGGGTCAGAAGTGGCTTCCCGTTCCTGATTTGCTCTATGTTTCGTTTGAACGCTGGCCAGAGCAGCAGGTGGAAGACGGCCCTTGTCCAACAGCTCCCGAACTGGTGGTTGAGATTCTTTCACCGGGTCAGAGTTTTGGGGCTGTGGTTCAAAAAGCAGCAGATTACCTGCAGGCCGGGATCCTGCGCGTTTGGATTGTGGATCCGCAGGCCAAGAGCATCACCGTCTTCTACCCCGATGCCCCGCCAAAGACCTTTACAGGATCCCAAGCCATCCAAGATGACTTCTTGCCAGGTCTAGCAGTTATCACCCAGGATGTGTTTGCTCAAGCGCGGATCCCTTAGTGGGTGAGCTGAGTTTACAATTGAGTGCGGTTATCTTTGCAGACACTCACTCCAAGAGATTGAGGCAGATCGAGAGAGAATTGGCTTGAGCAGGAACTTGGTTATTCTCAGCAAGGAGGGCTCTCTTGTGACGGCAACTACAGAGTTGTTGACTCCAGATCAAAAACTTACTCCCGAACAATTTCTTGCCCTGCCAGAGGAAGATATTACCTACGAGCTGGTCGATGGACAAGCTGTTCTCAAATATGAACCCATGTCGCCAAAGCGCTTCCACGCTCGTCTCCAGCCCATCCTGTGGCGAATCCTTGAGGACTGGTGCTCCGCTGCTGAGTGTCCCAAGCCGGGATCCGCTCATACTGAATGGGCAATTGTCCTAACCCGACATGCGGAGCCCTGGATCCCGATCCCGGATATCACCTACATCTCCAATGAGCGATTGCCAATTGAGGCCATGGCCGATGAGCCTTGTTCCGCCATTCCCGAGCTGGTGGTTGAGATTCTTTCACCGGGTCAGAGTTTTGGGGCTGTGGTTCAAAAAGCAGCAGATTACCTGCAGGCCGGGATCCTGCGCGTTTGGATTGTGGATCCGCAGGCCAAGAGCATCACCGTCTTCTACCCCGATGCCCCGCCAAAGACCTTTACAGGATCCCAAGCCATCCAAGATGACTTCTTGCCAGGTCTAGCAGTTATCACCCAGGATGTGTTTGCTCAAGCGCGGATCCCTTAGTGGGTTTAGTGCAAATAGCGTGAAACAGCCTGCTAGTTTATCTCCAGGCCATTGACAAATGCTGAAGGGATCCCAAAACAAGATTTCCTGCTAAGGGCTAATCGTGAAGCGGAAGAGCTTCTCATCGGCCAGTTGGAGAACTTCCTGGCCTGCAGCCGCCAGTTGTTCCGGGGGCAAATTCCGGTATTTGGCGATAAACTCAGGCAAAACTTGAAACTCCACCCGCTTGCCGGTCTCTCGGTGGATCACCACACTGCGCATCTTGTCGAGGGAGCCAACTTCCACCAGCTTCAAGTTCAGTTTGCCCAAACTGGCTCCTGTTGCAGCGTGCAAGCCATCCACAATACACACAAACGGGATCTCCAGCGGCGACTCGTGAATAACCTCCACCAAAAAACGGTTCCTAGAAGTGTGGGGAGTTGGATCCATCAAGCCTAGCTCCGCAAGGGCGCGCGTCCCCATGCGATAGCCGATCACTGCCCAAGGGCCGGCTCCGCCATGGATTTCTGTTACTCTCTGAACTGCTATCGCCGTCGAGTCACTTCCAGAAAAAGAACTCGGATGAGCTGTTGCTGGTGCTCCCAAAGCTAGCTGAAGCGCGATCAGTAGAAGAGAAAACGGCTGCGGCTTGGCAACGAAGAACAAGTTCATAGGCAGTGCAGTGGGGAGACATGAAAAGCAGAAAGATGCTAAGCCATCCTAAGCCCTGCCCCTTGAGCCTGCCTATGCAGGGGCGGGGGATCCAACAGCCTTCTGAGAACTATTCCCAGAACTGACTCACAAGTGCAGTGAGCCGAGAACGATGATATTGTCGAAGGTAAGCCTCCGGGCGTTGAGCACCCTTAAATGGCCGTTGTGGTCAGAAGTGCTTTGCTGGTGGCAGCAGGCTCTAGCACCCCTGACTGCCCTATCCACTGATCGCCTTAGGGCGCTGTCTACCACTTGACAACGGCTAGGGGCTCCTAGTAACCTCCTTTTTATGATGTCTTAAATGGCAGTTGTAGACGGAGCCAGACCAATGACTGCTGAGGCTTCACCACCTGACTCAACAGACTTCCTTACCCTCGTAGTAGACTTGTGCCTGCCTATACGAGGAGCCACGCTCCCTGCAGATCATGGATACGGCTTATTGGCGGCACTGTGTCACCGAGTGCCGATGTTGCATCGGAATCCCTGCGTCGGTATTTTGACAACAGCAGGGATCAGAGATAGACAAGGCAAAATCCTACTAACTCCACACTCCCACATTAGGATTCGACTACCTATCGAGGCAGTGGCGGAGGTGTACAAGCTAGCCGGTAAACAATTGAAGATTGGATCTCACGAGGTACAGCTAGGGATCCCTAAGATTTTTACTCTCAAACCAAGTACTTCCCTGAAAGCTCGAATGGTTACGATCAAGGGCTACACTGAGCCGGATACATTTGCCCAAGCTGCCCAGGCTCAGCTAGAGAAGCTAAAGATTTCAGGCCAGGTAACAGTACTGCAAGATAAAACCGGAAAGCCTCTGCGTAAAACCTTAAGAATCAAGGGGCATACAATCATAGGTTTCTCAATATTGGTAGAAAACTTACAAGAGGAAGATTCAATTCGTCTGCAGCAAGTAGGCCTAGGTGGCCGACGGCGCATGGGCTGCGGATTCTTTTTACCTTACAAGTAAGAAGAGATCTACAATGTTTAAGTTTTTACTGGCAAAATCTCTGGAGAAGCGGGATCCCAGCCGCCAATCCGAAGAAGAGTACGCTCAAGCAAAAGGCGCTGCTAAGCTTACAGGCCATGTCACGGCTGTATTATCAGCGGCTGAAGTTCTTTCAGAGCATCTAGGAGAGACTGTTCAGCAGCAGTTGAGGTTGAAGGACGCAAGTCGTCTGAAATCTATTGTTAAGCTGGGATCTTATTTACATGATTGGGGCAAGGCAAACCAACATTTCCAAGAGATGATTTATCTCAAGTCATCAATTCTAGATGCCGAATCAAAAGCAAGACTTGAGAAGGCTTGGAGGGCTCACAATAAGCAACAACTTATTCGACATGAATTTTTAAGCGGCATACTCGCCTTGCAGGTTAGCCCATTTCGGGAGTGGCTACGGAAAGCATTTACCGAAGAGGAGCTGCTCTTGGCTACTTGGGCAGCAATCGGACATCATCTCAAGGCAGGAGTGGATTTACAGGGCAAGGAATCACACAAAATTACAGAGTTGCCGGATGGCACAGGAACTGAGGTTCGTATTTACACTGACCATCGGGATTTTCAATCCATATTGAGACTGGGATCCCAGAAACTTGGACTGCCAGAAGAGATTCCAGATGTACCTTCGGCAAATTGGAAAAAAGAACAGCTAGAAGAGCATTTACATACCTTGGCAAACCAGTTCCGAGACTTTGCCAAAAGTCTAAGCTCAGATCAGCGGGCATTGGTGGCGGCGGCTAAAGCCACGGTCATCGCCGCAGATCTGGCAGGATCGATCTTGCCATCAGAGGGAGAAAACCTACAGGATTGGATCTCTAATACCCTGAGTTTGGTTCTTCAGGAAAGCGAACTAGAGCAACTGGTTACCCAGAAACTAGGGGGAAATTCTCTACGACCCTTCCAAGAGCAAATTGCTAATACCCGCTGTCGGGTAACACTGGTAAAAGCAGGCTGTGGTACGGGGAAAACCTTAGGAGCCTATGCTTGGGCAAAAAAGTGGGCAGTGGGAAAGCGGCTGTTTTTTGGCTACCCTACCACTGGAACAGCTACTCAGGGCTACCTAGACTATGCCGAGGGATCCCCAATAGAAAAAATGCTGATGCACTCGCGGGCAGACTTAGATCGAGAACTACTGCTAACCGGAGAGGGCGAAAAAGATGAGGCAACTTCATCTCGTCTGGCTGCGCTGCAAGCATGGCGAAAGAAATTAATTATCTGCACTGTGGATTCCATTTTAGGTTTAATCCAAAACAATAGAAGGCCACTGTTTTCATGGCCAGTTCTAGCTCAATCTGCCTTTGTTTTTGATGAAGTGCATGCCTATGACAATCAATTGTTCGGCGCTTTACTGAGATTCTTACGGACTTTTCGAGGTGCACCTGTCCTCTTGATGAGCGCTAGCTTTACCCCAGGACAGCTCCAGGCAATTAAGCGAGTGATGGATGAGTTGAGTGAACCTATAGAGGATCCCGTTGAAGGACCGCGAGAGCTAGAAGAACTGAAGCGCTATCAAATACAAGTAGAAGGTGATCCCACCCACTCTGAGCTCATTTGGTCGAAAGTCATCAAGGCAGTTCAGGAGAGGCAAAAGGTTCTATGGGTAACTAATTCAGTGTCCAGTTGTATTGATATTTATCAAGTTGCCAAGGAAAAATTAAAAGATATAAAAGCCAAAGTTTTAATTTACCACAGTCGTTTTCGCTACAAAGATAGACTCACCAAGCATGAGCAGGTTATCAATGCTTTTAGTCGGCCAGAACCTGTTCTTGCTGTCACTACACAAGTCTGTGAAATATCCTTAGATTTAAGTGCAGATTTGCTTGTCTCTGCCATGGCTCCAGCAACGGCTTTGGTTCAGCGATTGGGTCGGCTAAATCGAAGAATGAAAAGCGAAAAAGAAGAACCTTGTACAGCTCTCCTCTACAGATGGGATAAAAGCTCCCCCTATACTGCAGAAGAAATAGAAAGCGGGCAAAAACTAGTTAATGAGGTTAAAGACAGAGGACTAGAGCGCGTTTCACAGCGGGATTTAGCTAGCATTCTTTCTCAGCTCAGCCAAAAAGAGCCTGTTGAAGTAAAATCGGCCTGGCTTGATCAAGATTGGTGCACTTACCCAAGCTTCCTACGCGAAAGTGGACACACAATAACGGTGCTTCTAGCAGAGGATCAGGAGTCTATTTGGGAAGCTGCTAAAGGTCGGCAGGAAAAAGCTTTGGCCAAGGGGCAAAAGCTATCGAAGATGCAAGCTTTTCTGCAAGAGGCTCAAGCCTGGGCAATTCCGATTCGGATTCCAGATCAAGAGATAGAGTGGTGGAATTGGCAGCGACGTGGATTTTATTTCGTAACAGAGCCTGGATACATCAGCTATAGTGAGGAATTTGGCACGCCATGACTGAGCTAAAGCTACACATAGGACATCCTGGGTTGACACTGCTGCATCGAGCAGGGCTGGCTGGGCTGTGGATGACTCTTAAGCAGATAGAACAAGAGATTCCACCAGAGAAGCGGCCAGGGTCCCTAACTTGGGAACTGACACCTCGACAAGTCCAACTGTTCTGGCAGGGAAATGACTTTGAGGTCATTGACTGGCTGCTTAAAGAGTCTTTTCAGCTTAACAATGGACTTATCGCACTGCGAGGAATTGATAGTAAGTCAATGCGGAAAGACTCACAGGTAATCATTCACCAGGGGATCTTGGGAACATTTTTACAACATAACAAAGCTCGCAAAATTCTTGGTGAGCAAACTGAATCTCTAGAGATCGATGAGAACTGCCCACCCATCATTATCAAGTACAAAGCTTTAGAAAGCTATGTCCATCAGGAATTTGCCAAAAATCTATGCGATAAAGACGGTAATTGGCTTAGGCAGCCAATTAGCATTGCTGGCTGGCTTAATCCAGGTACCGTTGTGCGACATAATGCATTTACCTCAGATACAAGCTTTGAAGAGTCTCCAGAGATGGCCTTTATACTCCTCTACGCTCCTGTTTCTTCCTTCTACTACATTCTTCGGTCACGGCTGAAGGATCAAAAAGCTCAATATGCTCTGGTGGTTCCTGAGATCACCGATATGGAGGTCTATGCAGGCTATCGGCAAGATCCTCGGCTCCGTTATGCAAGTTATCGAGATTTACATGCTGCCGGTTTGGGAGATGCTGGGCTTAAGTTTCTGACATATCAAGAGGTTGCAGAATCTTCTCGAGGATTTAAGGTAACTCGATGTCAGGTTCTCACTCTAGGTTCTGTCCCCTGGTCGAAACAACAAAAGTCTCGCACAGATCTATTTACTGTAGAAGCAAAGTATCATGCCTGCAAAAACTACCAGATCTGCAAAGCGGTACTACCAGATCGAGTTATCCTTAAGACAAAAGCGGAGGAAGGAAGCTTTATCGCAACAAGCTTTGCTCGTGAGATGATTGCTGAAAATCTGGCAAGAGATCATCCTTGGTATGCCGGGTTTTCAGATTGGATTAACAGTAACGAGCGGTTCCAACAACTGTGCTACGAACGCAGAGGTTTAAGTGAGATGGTCATGAGAGCAGACATGGATGATAGAGAGCGCTGGTTTGTCCAGACCTGCCATGAGGCTATTCGCTTTACCTATGGTCGTTTATATCAGAAGGCTCAAGATCGAGGAGAGCAGACTAACTTTGATAGGGAAAACGTACGTATTCGTACTGGATTAGCTCGATGTAAAAATGCAGAAAGCTTCCGTGAGTTTATTACTAACTTTTGGGCAAAAGCTGGGATAATACCAACGCTTCAAGAGCACTGGGATGATTTGATGGACTTGGTTATGGATCCCAAAGAGTGGAGAAAAGCACGGGATCTAGCTCTTCTGGCGTTAGCAAGCTACAAAGGTAAGGAGCGTCAGGAAGAAACTCAAGATGAGCCCGATGAGAACGGTACTGACTTGATTGCTCCTGCCGAATTAGAAGAGGACTAAGACTATAATCTTCAAAGTAGAAGCTTGTGAGCCAGACAAAAAATCAACGTAGCAGTAACTTAGCAACTTAGTTTGGAGGAAAACCATGACTTTTCACCTGTTCGGCAACATTTTGACCAACTATGGTACTGCTGCAAACAATCGCGGCGAGAGTGAGGGCAATATTACTACCCTGCAAAAGATTCTCTGGAAAAATGAGGTGCACACCACTGTTTCTGCTGAAGCAATTCGCTGGGCATTGCGTTACTACTGGCAAACATCAGGAAGCGGTTGTAAGGTCAACCGACGCTGGAATGACGAAACTAACGACAACGAGTGGGAAGAGCCTAACTTTGACCCTGATCTGTACATTGATGATGATGTTTTAGGCTTTATGCGCGCGGAGGGAGCTAAAGTAGATGCCTCAGACGAAAGCTCATCTAAAGGAAAGGGGAAAAAGCTGGCCAAAGGCACTACCACTGCTAGGCGCGGTGTTTTAGAGGTAACTCGGGCAATCTCCACCCGACCGTACAGTGGAGATATAACCTTCAATGCAAGAAGCGGTCAGAAGGGATCCACTTCTCTCTACGGAACAGAAGTGCATGCCACTCGCTATCAATACGGTTTTGCAATGACCCCTGCTCGACTTCAGCGGCAAGAGCGAGTCATTGAAGTAGTGAGGGGACTGGTTTCTTTAGGGGAGGTAGCCGGCAATCACTCCCGCTTTCTCTACGATTTTTCACCAGATAGCATAGTCTTGCGCTGGACGCACGACTTTTCGCCCCGCCTGCTCTACTGTTTTGAAGAAAACTCTGAGGGAGAAATAAGCATGCCAGACTTGGTGCGTCGAGTACAAGTAGGAGATATAGATCCTCAAGAGCTATGGCTAGCAGGAGCTGCTGCCGAAACCGAGGACGGGGAGAAGCTAGCTGAATTAGGTGCTCATGTAAGTCCGGGCATTAAGTCAACGGTTGACGACCTAATTGCCATAATTCAAGGTCAAATCTCTTCTAGGGAGGCAGCATGATTCAGCTTCAGGTTGAGGTACCTATTGCTTGCTTTCGTCAATCTTGGGCCAGGGAGTTTGCCGAAACCTATCCGGTGCCGCCACCTGCTACTGTTTATGGAATGTTGCTTTCCTTGCTGGGAGAGTGGGATCGGCATCGCTATTGTGGTGCTCAACTGGCAATTGCCCTACTGAGCCAACCTCAACTTTCTACGGTAATCCGCACCTTTCGTCGCTTTAAAAGCAAAGACATTCGGGATCCGGCCAACGCCCGTCCCGACTATCAGCAATTACTCACTGACGTGCAGATTGCAGTGCTGGTTAAAGGATCCCTTGCTCATGATTTGGAAAGAGCCTTTGAGAATCCCGAATCGATTAACCGATCCGGAGGACTGAGCTTGGGGGAGAGCCGTGACCTTGTTAACTCGATAACGCCAATTCCAGTAGTTCCCAAGCAGAGTCGATGGCTAATTCGAGATGAGGACGGGATCCTCACTTTGCCGTATTGGGTCGATCACGTAGGAGCCCGTGGCACCCGCTGGCAAAGGTACTTGCTCCAAACTCTTGAGAGTGAGGAGATACCTGAATTGGCTTGGACAGAAATTCGGCCAGATTAGCTGCTGTCTGCTGTCATCCTTGCACATGTATGCGAGAACGGGCAGTGCTTTGAGGCTAGATTTTGCCTCTATCTGAGGAGAAGGTTTTTTCAGTATTGTTGAGGTTTTCTCATATTCTTCATGTTGTTTATGTTTTGGAGCTTTGGATTATGCCGCTATCGTTGGCTGATTTCTCTGTACAGATAGATTCAGATTTGATTTGTGTTTCAGCGTTGCATGCATTGGCCTACTGCCCACGATTATTTTACTTAGAAGAAGTTGAGGAGCTCTACAGTGAAAACGCAGCTATTTTTGCTGGTCGGCGGCTACATACAGAGCTAGAAAAGCAAGAGGGGGAAGATTGGGAGGATCTATTTCTAGAAAGCGAGGATCTGGGTTTGCGGGGACGGGTAGATGCCCTGCGTACTCGCGACGGTCAGATTATTCCTTATGAGCATAAAAGGGGTCGGGCAGCCCGGGATCCGGACAACCAGCCCCAAGCCTGGGAAAGCGACCGGCTGCAGATCTTGGCCTATGCCTATCTGATGGAAACTGTCCTGGGGATCCCAATCCCTGAAGGACGAATTCGATACCACGGCGACAATGTGCTAGTGCGCGTTCCCCTCGATGATGCCGGGCGCCAAGCTGTGCGTCAGGCAATCGAGCAAGCAAGGTTGCTGCGCCAATCCCATCTCCGTCCCCCAATTACTGACAACGAGCGACTCTGCGCAGGCTGCTCTCTGGCCCCTGTGTGCTTACCTGAAGAAGCGCGGCTAGCTCATGATAGAGAATGGCAGCCTATTCGCCTCTTCCCGGAAGACGATGAACGGCAGTGTGTCCACATTCTAGAGCCGGGGGCGCGGGTAGGGCGCAGCGGATTCCGTCTTAAAGTAAGCTACCGAAACCAAAACGAAGAGTTTATCTCTGCTCAGCAAACCGGGCAAATTGTGCTGCACGGTTTTTCTCAAATCTCAACTCAGGCCATTTATTTCTGTGCTGAGCAAGGCATTGGGATTCACCTAATCTCTGGGGGTGGACGCTACGTTGGTAGCCTAGATCCCCGGCACGGAAGCATCCAACGCCGGATCCGACAGTACCAGGCCCTGAGCGATCCTCAAATGTGCTTGAAGTTAGCTCGGAAGCTGGTTGCGTGTCGAGGTCAAAGTCAGCGTAAGTTCTTGATGCGGCTGGGATCTGCTCGTCCACCAGAGGTAGAGCAAGCCATTGACCAAATGAGGCGAGTACTCAAGCAAGTCGATCGAGCAGAGTCATTATCAAGCTTGCTGGGTTTGGAAGGAAATCTATCGGCACTTTACTTTGCCGCTTTGCCCTATGTGCTATCAGATAAGGTGCCAGAGGAGATGCGATTTTCAGGCCGAAACCGAAGGCCCCCTAAGGATCGCTTTAATGCTCTACTGGGATTTGGATATGCCCTTTTGCTTAAAGACGTCATGAACGCTATTTTGACGGTAGGCCTAGAGCCTGCTCTCGGTTTCTATCACCAGCCTCGCTCTCAAGCACCTCCTCTAGCTCTCGACTTGATGGAAATCTTTCGCGTGCCTCTTGTGGATATGCCAATCGTAGCTTCAGTGAATCGTAAACAATGGGATCCGGAAGGAGACTTCATCATACGAGGACAACAAGTTTGGCTTAGCGAAGAAGGGCGGAAAAAGATGATTCAAATTTACGAAGATCGCAAGCAGGAAAAGTGGAAGCATCCAGTCACTAACTATTCCTTAACCTATCGTCGTTTGTTAGAGCTAGAGGTTCGCCTTTTAGAAAAAGAATGGAATGGAGAGGGTGACTTATTTGGAAACTTGGTTGTGAGGTGAACCATGGCTGAATATAAAGTTTGCTACTTAGTATGCTATGACATACGTTGCCAAAAGCGATGGCGAAAAGCGTCGAAGTTGTTAGAGGGATATGGAGAGCGAATTCAGTACTCAATCTTCCGCACTTGGCTAACATTACGAGAACGAGAAAAACTGCGCTGGGAACTAGAGAAGATCCTCAAGCCGGAAGATGGCCTTCTCATCGTGGGGATCTGCAACCGTTGTTTGGAGCGGGTGCTCACCTCGAACCGACCAGGAAGTTGGCCACAGCAGCAGAGCAGCTACAGGATCTATTGAAGAAACA
>NZ_JANSJI010000161.1:0-1277 GCF_047462475.1 Synechococcus sp. H55.11 | reverse complement strand
CTGCTCTGTCTCCGGTTTTTTGGGCTCAGCTCGCCGTAGCCCAGCCCTAGATCTGCCTTCCACCACAACCCCTACCAGACACCACCGCTAGTTTGGCGTCCATCCTACTGCTATGTCAGCGCTGCGTGGCAACAACGCCACCTCACAGCTTTTGAGAGTGTAGTTATTTCAAACCAGATTAAGACACTCCTCAGTCGCTCCCTTTTTGGAAGAGGTGAGTTGGAGATCGATGTGATAGACCATTTCATTGCCATTGGATTTGAATAGGCTAACATAAGTGATTCTGCTGATATCCGAACAGCTTCGTATTCTCAAATACTGACAGATGCTACATTGACAAGCAATAATGAGGACAACCACAAAAGGGTCAACGGAGCTGAGTTCTATGAGATGCGTGGAGCAAACTCCCGGCAAGCGTGTTTATCTAGAGCCTGTAGTTTCTGGGGCTGTCGGTATTGCCTTTGTAATGTTGCTTTTTTCGTTCCCACTTATCCTAACTATTGGGCTTTCTGAGAGGGATCGCCGTTTTACTTGCCATCGGCTTGATCAGGATACAGTCACCTGTGAAGTGGTCTTCCAGCCACTGCTGCCTTTACCAAAACAGATCGAGTTTTATTATGACGTAAGGGGAGCCGGAACCGAAACTGAAACTCGAACAGACTCCGAAGGATACGAGACAACCTATTACTACGTCACTCTCATAACTCCTGCAGGAGAAACAAAAGCTTGGTCAGCCGCCAGCGAGAGCGAGGCTCGGCAACTGGCAACAAAGATCCAATCGTTTCGGATGAGTGCAGAGAGCCAGCTCTTGGTGGCCGGCGATGGTTTTGTCTTAGAGGATTTCTTGGCTGTTGCTCTGGCTCCAGCAGGAGTGGTGGTTCTATCGCTAATACTCGCTTTAAGTAAGAAGAGGCGTCGGCTGACCTTTGACCGCTCCCTCTACCAGATCTTGGAGGAGTACCTCACTCCCTTTGGAATAAGGGGGCGGAAAACTTATTCCTTCAGAGATGTTCAGCAAGTTGTAGTTGAGAGGTCAACAGATTCCGATGGCGATAGTTATTTTTCGGTGAAGGTGGAGCTGGCATCGGGAGAGCCTTTGTTGCATCTCAGTTTCGATTCTGACAATGGCAAGGCAAGGGCGGAGGCGGAGCAATTGGGCCAGCTTTTGGGGTGTCCGGTAAGGCTGCCGGAGGCAACGTCTTAGGCTTAGCCTATTCTGAGCCCCCACTTGGGTTTTTGGGGACAAGCCCGGCCAAAGCTGAGACAATAACACCTGT
>NZ_JANSJI010000160.1:0-1289 GCF_047462475.1 Synechococcus sp. H55.11 | reverse complement strand
TGAACATGCCCAAGACGATGAGCGCCTCCGGCCAGCTCCAACCCCCCAGGCGGTGCCCCTGCTGATAGAACAGTGAAAGCCCAAACAGAGCTGACCCCAGGCCACCCACGCTGCTGAGGCTGGCAAAGAAGAAATTGGCGCGGTACTCCATTTCTGCCGCTACAGAAGTGCTCCAAAACAGCCACAGCACCCGCAAGTAGCACAGCATTCGTTCTCTCTCCAATCTCAGTTAAAGAATCTCTAACCCGATAAAGCCTGGGGATTCCAAAACGCGGTAGAACTGGCTGCCTTTATGCCGAATTTGCCGCCCTCACCGCCAACTGCCTCTGCGATCACTCTGGCCTTAGCCATGCCCTTTTGGCAGAACAAAGCCCTCAGCAATGGCCCTATCCCAAAGGAAGAACTCCTCCCAATTCCGCCCGCCTCTATACAGACTAGCGTTTTCCTATCTCCGACGGTCGCGCTCGCTTTATCCCCCATCATTCCCGTAGCTTGGCGGAGCCGCCGGATCCCCGGTTTCCCTACGTGTTAACCACGGGCAGGCTATACGGCCATTGGCACACCTAAACCCGCACCGGCAGAATTGAAAAAATTAGGCAAATGCACCCCCAGTCTTTTATCGAGATCCATCCTCACGATGCTGAAAAGCTGGGCATCCAAGCTGGCGATTGGGTTCAAGTGCGTTCTGCCCGGGGACAGGCCTATTTCCCAGCTTAAGTAACTGCCAACATTGCCGCCGGAACTGTATTTGTGCTCATGCAGTGGGGATCCCTTTGGGCAGAACAAGCCGAGTGCAACGTCCTTACCCACGACATCAGTTGTCCAGACTCAGGCCAGCCGGAACTGAAAGCCTGCGCTGTTGCTCTCCAAAAGGCCAACCCACCGGCCAGGAAGTGCTCTCAACTCCAGAGTTTGTATCCTCGCGGAGATGCCCATGGTTCTGTTTCAATTTGAGCAAGATTTTGCCGATTCTTTGCGATGCATTCCCATGAGCTGAAGAAGTGCAAGAGATTTCCATTGACCCGCAGCCGGAACGGCAAAACCCAGATCAGATCTCGATGTCCGTTCAACAGAAAGCTCAAGACATAGGGATCCAGCTCACTCCCGATTTCTGGAGAAGCTTACAAGATATCCAGAGATTTGCCTTAGTAAAATTAAGCCGATCCCATCACGAAAACAAAAACTTCTTGCCTGCTCTGCAAGAGTTTGGCCTGGAGCTGCCAGTGAGCAGATAGTTAAGCTCAGTTGTTTGAATGCACTTAGGCGAGACGATTCTCCAGTGCTTTGGG
>NZ_JANSJI010000159.1:0-5466 GCF_047462475.1 Synechococcus sp. H55.11 | reverse complement strand
TTCCCAAGCTCAGCCAAGGGATCCATCTCTTGAGCTGGGATCCCCAACACAGAGCTTTAACTGAGCAAGATTTGGCTTACGTTCGAGAACTAGCCCCAGGCTTGTTGCTGAATGCCAACCCAGTATCCCTCACGTTTTCCCAGCCGGATCCGCCGGAGCCAGCCCGCTTCTATCCTTGTAAGTACGTTAAGCTGGATAACTTCCTGCCGGCTGAAGTTAATCAAGCCATCTTGCAGCATGCCATCGCTCATCAAGATAAGTTTATCCCTGCGAGAAGCTATAGCCAAAGCAACACTGAGGCTGAGTCTCTCAAGTTTCGCCGCTCTCTACGCCTAGATTATGCTTACTTTCAAGAGTATGGATCCCTGCTGAGGGAGAAGATTGCTGGGGTGGCTCCTCAAATCTTTGTGGAGCTGGGCATCGAGAACTTCGATATCCAAATCTTTGAGATGGAGATGATCGCTAGCTATGATAGTTGTTATTTTGCTCCCCACATTGATAACTTCTATTCGCAAACTGCCTTTCGTCAGGTAAGCTGTGTGTACTATTTTCACAAAGAGCCCAAGCCCTACCGAGGGGGTGAGCTGCGTATTTACGATACTCAAAGGCAGAAGCCCCACCCGCCAATTCTCCATGGAGCCTACGACGAGGTGATCCCGACCAACAACAGCATCGTCTTCTTCCCCAGCAGTTGCATACACGAAATCCTGCCGGTGTTTAGCCCCAGTCAGGCCTTTGCCGATAGCCGCTTCACCATCAACACTTGGTTAGGAACCAAGCAACTTGCCTAAAGGCTCGAATTCAATATGGCCAGAGTCTGTATTGTTACCACGGTTCGGGATCCAGGAGTTTGCTTGGAATCCTTTATTCGCTACCACCTCGCCATTGGAATCGCCCACATCTATATCTTCTTTGACGATCCAGAGGATCCCGCTGCTCAGATAGCGCTTAGATTCTCCGACGTAACAGCTATTCCCAATGACGAAGCTTTGCAAGTCCAGCAAGCGCTAGGCAATATCCTCTATGCGAAATATGGCCCTCATGTTGGCTACGAGGTCATGGCCCGCCAGATTTTAAATGTGGAAACTGCTATACAGCTTGCCCTTGACCAAGGCATGGATTGGATCATTCATATTGATGGAGATGAGCTCTTCTATCTCGGCGAGGCACTTACTTTGGACTGGTTTGACCAGCTAGATAACGACATACTTCAGGTTCGCTTCTTAAACTACGAGGCGGCCCCCGAAAAGTTTGAGATTGAAGATTACTTTCGCGAAGTTACTCTGTTCAAGAGAAACCCTGCTGTTTTAGATCCAGATTTTTATGCCAAGTTTCAGAGTACCTCTGGCAAGAGCCAATACTTTCTAGCTTATCAAAATGGGAAATCAGCAGCTCGAGTTTATCCCAGTATTTTGCCAAATAGCGTACATAGTTTCGACATTCCAGAGGAGCATACCCTAGTCACCTCATCTCCAACCGTTTTGCACTACCTGAATTGCGGCTTCCAGAACTACTACAAGAAGTACGCTCAACTGGGAAACTTTCCCGACTACTGGTGGCGCTCAAAATCAAATCTCATTCGAGTTCCCTTCCACTTGCGCTCACGAGATGCCTACTGCTCAGGAGATATCAATCAAATGGTGGCTCTTTATCAAGAGCTCACACTCTACGACAACCCTATGATTAACCAAAGCTTAGTAGAGAAGGGTATCCTCACTCCCATTTCCTACCCTTCGCAGTTACTGGCAAAAGGATCCGCTCGGCTGAATTAGTCTGAAACTCTATTCACTTTACTTTATTTTCCCCTACGGTATATCTCTTATGTTTCTGCTGCCATGCAGAAACTCTCCTAGCCAATTGTCTTCCTATTTCAGCGACTTTTTTAGCCTTGACAATGAAATCTTCTATGCTCTGTCCCTCACTATCAGCATTATCCTTCACAATCCCGTGAACAACATAATTTCTCTGCATTTCTCTGCTTTCGCCATTCACTTACTTGGCGAATCAGCTCTCGAAGTGTTTCTGGTTTCTCAACATGATTGTATGTTCTGCTTGTAGCCGTTTTTTCCATTTTTTGATTAAAAGGTGGAACGAATAGTTTTGAGCACTGGGGATAAACTTCTCAACCTTGACCAAGCGAGAAATCAGACGGTCGGTAATGATGCTTTCTGCAATGGTCACCACTTCTAGAAAGAATTCCTCTTCCTGTGCTCGCTTTATGCGTCTCCAGGCTTCCTGATATCTGTAGTATTTGCGGGCGTTTCCGTTAATCGACTTTGGCTTTGGTTGACGAACCGACATTTTTCGGATCCCTTGAGCAGCTAAAGTGACACCCCTAAGCTGCTTACATTTTAAGGCTCTAGGGGAGGGCAATGGCCAGAGCACCTTGTGCCAAGAACCTCTCCCAATCCCTCCCAAAGCACTAAAAAAGCTCCCCAAATCTGGGGAGCAGTATGGGGCACTCAGAGTAGATTAGTCAAACACGTTACAAGAGCGGCCTACATAGAACTCACTATTCTCTGCAATTTCAGTAGCTTGATCTCCCACACCAATCTCACATTTAATTGGCTCGTTGCTGCGGTTGACATAGGAAGCCGTGGTTGCCTCTGTTGAAATCACTGCACCAGTTGGCGTGCCCCCGCCGTCGAACGTGGGTTCCGCATAGTTTGCGGTATATGAAGCCCAGGGATCGTTCACGAACTTGTCACCCTGCGGTCCGCAGTAGTCGGGTGCAGCTCTGTCGTTTGTGTTACACTGATCGGGAGCGATATTGGCCCACCCTTCGGGGTACACAGTCGTGTCCATACGGTAGACCTCGGCGCCACGAGAAGCAGCAGTTAGGGCCGTTTGCCCCTCAGCAGCGCGGGCACGACGGATCTGGTTCAAGAACTGGGGAACAGCAATCGCGGTCAGAATACCCACAATCACAATCACCACCAGCAGCTCGATCAAGGTGAAGCCTTTGGCTTTGGAAAGGAGCTGCTGTGCCAGCTTGGCACGCAGCAAAGATTGACGAGTCTTGGCACTCATGGCTTATGTCCTTTAGAGAGGTAGTTCATACTTGACATCGCAGCTTAGCTGCTAGCCCTAGCATACCCACGCCACCGCCAGTCCATATCAGCCTCCCCCTACGCAAAGTTGCGGATCTTGCCGAATCTTGCCATCGAGTGGGAAAGGTGGTACTTTAGTGCTTTCAAGTGCTTAGCTTTTCTGGTATGATAGGTAAATTTTCTACTTTGCCTTCCGATTCAAGCCTTGAGGCCTTGGCTGCCGAGGTCAAGGTTATGCAAGACGATCAGCCCGACGCATTTCAAGGTCAGGTCAGAGAAATCTATCAAAACCTATCTCCCCCGGAGTGGGGCTATTTCCTCGAGCAGCTCTTGGCCGGGTCGCAGCCTATCAGCAAGGCTCTGGATAAGGCTGATTTCACCCTTGCCCGGCTCTGCCAAGCTCTCCAATCTGCACCTCACCACCGCAGGGCCTACTTAACTCTCAGGTCGCTGGTTACTGAGGGTCTTCTTTCGGGCCAACAGGCCTCTTCGGCAATCCTAGAAGCAGCTACCCAGCTGGAAAGCGTCGAAGGTAAAGGTCAGAGGCAAGGCCTTCAGATTTCCCTAAAGCTAAGGGAGATAGCTTTTGAGCTAGATCCTCTACAAAAAGACAACGTTGAGAAGCTCTTAATTCATGCAGTAGACTCAGAAGACGATTTGTCAGTAGTGCTATACGGTCAAGCTCTCCTAGAGTGTCTTGACAAACAGACCAAGAGTGCTCATTCAAACACGGTTCGCATAGAGGAAAGCTCTCAATCAGTAAAAGCGCTTACCCTATTGCTGGATAAAGGTTATATAGATCTATTTTTCGCAATCGCAAACTCACTAATCCCATTACTGCAAGAAGCCCAAAAAACGGCATTTATAGGTTTGCTATCTCAATTAGCAATTATTTTCAGTCCAGACAAAGCTAAAGACTACGATGGGCTCTACAAAGTAGAGGATATAATCAGAACTGAGTTTAATCAAATAGTTGGTGCAATATCCTATAACTCAGCAAGCAATTACTACAGCCTAATTGGCGATAGACTTTTAGCACTTGCCGATGAGAATAAAGATAACTTGATAGTTTATCTAGCTCTTCTCGCCGAATCACTAGAAAAGCTGATTCGCACCTCTAAATCTGAAAAAATCAAAGACATCATTGACAAAATCACAGAACATCTGAGTTCCTGCCTTCTGGAAGACTGGCAGGTGACACTTGAAAATCTATCGGATAGCTTGACAATAGCCAGAGTTATTTTGTCCAGGGTTGCCTTCTGCTGGAGTTATGTTAGTGATGATAGATCGCTTATCAGAAGGTATCAGCAACTGGGCGGGCGAATTCTCTCTCAAACTCTCAATCTCATGGCCAGGCAGAGAAACTTTACCTGGTTGGAGCACTGGGAAAAACAGAAAGCGCTGTACAAAGCACACAAGAAGCCTCACATAGGATACTTAGGAAATTGCTTTCGGCGTCATTCTGTAGGTTTCCTAAGCGAATCTTCGTTAAGATTGCAAAATCGCGGAGCTTTGGATGTATCGTACTATTACTTTTGGGGACATTCAACTGAAGAAATAGCTTCGCATGATAATCTCTATCAAAGATTTAGCTCTCACGATCACTTGTTCTTTCGCATCCTTCCAAAAGGTACGCCAATTCCCAAGGTAGTGTCCCAAGCTCGCGAAGACCAAGTTGACATCATGATTTTTATGGACTCCTTAACCATTCACGAAGCAAATATGAGTGCAGCCTTGCGGTGCGCACCTATTCAAATAGGATGGTTAGGCGGAGATGCTGTCGGATTGCCGGAGTTTGACTATTTTCTGGCCGACCCACACATACTGCCAGAGGATGCTCAAGTTGATTACCAAGAGAAAATAATTCGTTTGCCGAGCTACTGTGCCATTGATAGTTTAGATTTCTTTCCTTTAGCCAAAGATGAGTTTAAGAGTAAGCTTAATGTAAAACCTTATCACTTACTGTTCTTAACAGCATCTAGTGCTTATAAGCGTACCTCGGAGTGTATTGAAGCTCACTTACGGATAACTAAAGAAGTCAAAAATGCAATCTTAATTGTCAAAGTCTCTGGTGAGATATCTACTGTAATTAGTCGCTACAAGACAAAGGCGAAAGAATTAGGAGTAGATGAAAAAGTACGCTTCCTAGCTACAACTAAGACAGCAGAGGAGCACCGTGGGCAACTGGGTTGCGTTGATCTTATTCTAGATACTTTTCCCTACACAGGTGCAACCCACACCATGGAAGCCCTTTACATGGGGGTGCCGGTTCTTACCCTGGTAGGCCGCCATTACTATGGCCGCATGAGCTACAGTCTGCTGAAAAATATCGGTCTAGAAGACTGCATCACCTGGTCGGTCGAAGAGTTTATCCAACGTGGGATCCAACTGGGCAACAATCCGGAGCAACTCAACC
>NZ_JANSJI010000158.1:1662-5485 GCF_047462475.1 Synechococcus sp. H55.11 | reverse complement strand
CTGGGAGAGGGCAAAATCTCAACTGATCCCTTCCTGGCATTTGGCGATGGGCATGCGCCAGCCGGTGCCAAAGGCGCGATCGGTAACCCGCAGGCCGGGGGGAGCCTGGCGGCGCTTGAACTCGGCCTTTTGAACCAGGCGCAGCACCTGTTGTACGGTGTCGGGATCAAACCCTTGGGCCACCAGCTCGGCAGCCGACTGGTGCTGTTCGATGTGCCGCTGCAGGATGGTGTCCAGCAGGTCATAGGGGGGCAGGCTGTCGCTATCTTGTTGGCCGGGCCGCAGCTCCGCCGAGGGAGGCTTGGTAAGGATGGGGAGTGGGATCCGCTCCCCCTGGCGGTTGATCCAGCGGGCCAGGCGGTAGACCCAAGTTTTGGGCACATCGGAGATCACCGCCAGGCCGCCGGACATATCCCCGTAAAGGGTGCAGTAGCCCACCGCCAGCTCCGACTTGTTGCCTGTGGTCAAGAGCAGCCGGCCAAACTTATTGGAAAGGGCCATGAGCAGGGTGCCGCGAATGCGCGATTGCAGGTTTTCTTCCGTCGTGTCGGGGGGCAGGCCGGCGAAAGCTTCTGCCAGCAGGTGCTGGTAGCTCTCCATAATCGAGTGAATGGGCAGCTTCAGGGTAGGGATCCCCAGGTTTTGCGCCAGTTGGTAGGCATCGGTCAGGCTGCCCGGGCTGGAATAGGGAGAGGGCATGAGCACCCCCAGCACTCGCTCCGGGCCCAGGGCATCGGCGGCAATGACAGCAGTAACAGCCGAGTCGATCCCCCCCGAGAGGCCCAGCAAGACTTCGCGAAAGCCACATTTGCTGACGTAGTCGCGGGCGCCCAGAACCAGCGCCTCGTAGAGCTCTGCTTCCGGCTCCGTTGGCCAGCGGGATCCCGGCGGGCTCTGTTCCTCGTCGGGGGGATGGGTCAGCGCCTCCACATCCACAATCAGCCGATCCGGCGCGAAGGCAGCGGCTTGGGCCACCAGCCGGCCCCGGCCATCTAGGGCGCAACTGGCCCCGTCGAAAATGAGGTCGTCATTGCCCCCCACCTGGTTGACGTAGAGGATGGGCAGGGCATGCTTGCGGGCCAGGGATCCCAGCATCTCCACCCGCAATTTTTGCTTGCCCAGGCTAAAAGGAGAAGCCGACAGATTGATGAGTAAATCGGCGCCACAGCGGGCCATCTCTTCCACCGGATCGCGGTGGTAGCGGCGGTGGCGCCAAAAGTCGCGGTCGTTCCAGATATCTTCGCAGATGGTGAAGCCCAGCCGGCGACCACGGTACTCGATGGGCCGGGGCGGGGATCCCGGCTCGAAGTAGCGATCCTCGTCGAAGACATCGTAGGTGGGCAGGAGCGACTTTTGAAACCAGTGGCGGATCTGACCCCCTTCCAGCCAGGCCGCGGCGTTGTAGAGGGGCCGCCCCTCCGGCAGAGGGTTGGGCTGCACGGATCCCACCACCACCGGAATGCTATCCCGCAGCCGGGCGGCCAACTGCTGCAAAACTTGGCCTGCCCTCTCGACCAGGGCCGGGTAGAGCAACAGGTCGCGAGGCGGGTACCCCAACAGGGCCAGCTCAGAGGCGATGGCCAGCTCCGCTCCTGCCGCTGACGCTGCTTCCACCGCCAGACGGATGCGCTCGGCATTGCCGCTGAGATCGCCAACGGTGTAGTTCAGTTGCAGCAGCGCTATCTTCACCCTGGCCCCCTTGGCCGAGAACGGCTGTCCTAGCAAGTGGTGGATTTCACGATAATAGGCCAGCTCCAAGGGGAGATTTGGCTCCCCGTCAGCGTCTCTCCGGCTCCGCCAACGCAGTTGCCGGCAAATCGGCCTCCGGGTGGAAGTAGCGGTAGATCTGGCGCGCCAGCTTGGGGCCAATGCCGGGCACCCGGGCCAACTGGTCTTCTGAGGCCACCTGGATGCGAGCAATCGACCGAAACTCTTCCATCAGCAGCTTTTGCCGGTACTTGCCCAGGCCGGGGATCTCGTCAAGCGTAGAGGCCTGTTGGCGCAGCTTCCGTTGCTGGCGATGGTAGGCAAGGGCAAAGCGGTGGGCCTCATCTCGCAGGCGTTGCAACAGTAGGCGAGCCGGATCTTGCGCAGCCAACCGCAGCGGCACGGGATCCCCCGGCAGGAAGATCTCTTCTTCTCGCTTGGCCAAGGCAATCACCGGCAGGTGATCCAAACCCAAATCCGCCAAGACGGCCATGACTGCCGACAGTTGCCCCTTGCCCCCGTCGATGAGCACCAAATCCGGCTGATCCTCGGGAGTCATTTTGCTGAAGCGACGCCGTGCCACCTCGGTATGGCTGGCAAAATCATCGGAATGGCCGGGGCGTACCTCAGGGTTGCGAATCTTATAGCGGCGGTAGTGTTGCTTGGCCGGCAGGCCATCGATAAACACCACCTGACTGCCCACAGCATCGGATCCCTGAATGTGGGAAATATCGTAAGCTTCCAGACGGCGGGGCGGCTCCGGCAGATCCAAGACTTCCGCCAAGCGCTCCAAGGCAGCAGTGTTCTGATCGGCCAGGCGCTGGCTGCGGGCTAGCTCCAGCTCGGCGTTTCGCTCCACCAACTCGATCAGCTCTGCTTTGCTCTGCCGTTGAGGGGTGATAAGGCTTACCTTGCGGCCCTTTTTCTGGCTCAGCCAAGACTCCAGAAAATCGCGATCGGGCAATTCATACTGGGTCAAGATTTCCGAAGGAATTTCCACCGGATCACAGTATTGGTAATGTTCTTGTAAAACTCGCTGCAAAATCAACGCCGGATCATCGCCCCGATTTTCGGCAACAAACCCCAGCCGTCCCACCAACTTGCCGGCCCGCACCTGAAACAATTGAATGCAGGCTCGCGAATCGTTCATGGCCAGGGCCAGAGCATCACGGCTGGCGCTAGAGTTGGGCAAAGAGACCTTCTGGGATTCGCCCAGTTGCTCTAGGCCGCGGATTTGATCCCGATATCGCGCGGCTGCCTCGTAATTTTCTTGTTCGGCAGCCTGGATCATTTTCTCTTGCAGTTGTCTGATCAGCTCATCCGTCTGGCCTTGGAAGATCATGGCTACTTGAGCTAGCGTTTTGCGGTAGTCTTCTGGGCTGATCAAGCCTTGACATACTCCGGGACAACGTCCAATGTCATAGTTCAAACAGGTGCGATCTTTGTACAGAGGCTTAGATCGTTGACGCAAGGGGAAAATTCGCTTGACCAATCCAAGGGTGTAGCGCAACAAACCGACATCAGTATAAGGGCCGTAGTATTTGTCTTGATTCTGATTGAGACGACGGTGACGAGTGATATAAAGCTGTGGATAAAGCTCTGACCAGGTGATACACAAGTAAGGATACTTTTTATCATCCTTAAGGAGGACGTTATAGGGGGGTTGGTGAGTCTTAATTAGATTGTCTTCTAGAGCCAAAGCTTCACTTTCATTATCGGTAACGATAAACTCAATTTCACAAACCTGAGCTACCATGCGCTGAATGCGAGGAGACAGATCATCAGCAAAACGGAAATAAGAACGCACGCGAGAGCGCAATTTCTTAGATTTGCCTACATAGAGAATCTGATCTGTAGCATCTCGCATTAGATATACGCCAGGCTCGGCGGGAATCTCTCTAAGACGGCTTTCCAAAGCGTCACGATTTTGAATCAGGGGAACAGTCATAGAGTTCGGTTCTACCAGGCAGAGTCAGGGATCCCATGGCTTCAATCTAGCAATGATACGACTTTTTCCGGCAACGCCGACTTCAACCGATGCAGAGGTACAGGTAGGTATGCGCTGAGAAGGGAACTTCAGGCTCCTCTACCCCAAGGTCGGGGTTATCCTAGGTGC
>NZ_JANSJI010000158.1:0-1562 GCF_047462475.1 Synechococcus sp. H55.11 | reverse complement strand
GGCGGCGGGCTGACCTGGACAAAGTTGAGGACTGTGCTGACATTGGCCGGGTCAAACTCCGCTTGTACCCGACCGTTCAGCAGACGCCGGATGCGTACCAACTGGTTGGGCAAGATGTTCGGACGAGTGGGATCCGGAGCAAATAGCACCGACTGCGTACCCACCTGGGCGGGACGATAGACGATTTCCGCCTGGTTGGGGCGGAAGTTCAGGCGGGCAAAGAGAGCCAGGGCATCTTCAGGAGTGCCATCGCCGGCCACGCCCCGCTGCCGCACCACAAAGCTGGCGGAGAAACTGCCGGTTTGCAGGATGGCAGTGACAGGCCCTTGAGGTGGGGGAGGATTGACAAAGGATCCTGCCGGTGGGTTGCCATTAGGGCCGGGATCTTCATAGAGTACCCCCACGGTAGGGACAATAAGAGAAGAATCTCCCTCTAAGACGACTTGGTTGCCATTGCGGCTAACCAAGATGCGGCGCACGGTTAAAGTCAAAACAGTTTCCGTATCCGGATCGGCAGCTCTAAAGGTTGTATTGACTCGAATGCGCTGGTCGTTGGGGTTTGTCGAAAGGGCAACCAGCCCGGCAATGCTGAATTGCGTAGATAGCCTGCCGTCGTTAGGCCCGAAGGCGATGAGATTCACCAGCGGCGTGGATCGGGCAATCTGGATGGCCAGTGTGCTGGAGCGAAGGGTTGAGTCAATTGTCAGTTCATTGGCTGGGATCTCATTTACGGGCAGAATGCGGGCCTCTACGTTGGTAATGCGGGCTTCTCCGCTGCCTTGAAAGCCGCTACTCCGCACAGGGATCCCGTTGTCAAATTTTGGGTTGACGAAATCTAACCGCAAGCTGGTGGTCTCCAGCACCGAGCCGGGGGTAAAGCGATACTCCTGCGCCGAGACAAACGCTGTGGGATCCACCTGGACAGGCCCCGGCAAGGCGGGGGATTCGTCAATTTGACCGCAGCCACCTAGGAGCAAGACTCCACACAAAACTGCCAATGAGCGACCTTTGAAGTTCATACGGCACTGCCTCACACACCCTAATCTGGGGAAATCCACACACAAAATGGAGGAAAAGGCACCCAACCCCCAACGCTACAGGTAAGCTGGCCGCCCCTGTTCGAGGCTATGATACCCCATATCTAGGAGATGGGCCATTTCCGGAAAAATTTCTTGGATTTGCTCTGCCGCTTGCTTGACAACGCCCTGAGATGCAGTAGAACTAACAGCAGGCATCCGCCTTTGAAACGGGATCCCTCATAATCTTGCCAATGCACAGGGGCAGATTCAGTGGATCCCGGCTGGGCGCTGTTGGAAAGATTTGCTGTGGTGTGAGTGAGTGGAGAATTCCCCGATGAAACGACGTTCTGGCTCAGGCCCTGGCCGTGGCGGCCTTTCTCTTCTGGCAACTTGGGCTTCGCTGGCGCTAGCCACTGCCTGCAGCAGCGAGACCACGGGCGGCCTGCCACCCCTCTTGACCGCCGATGGATCCACGCCTCCTCCCGTGGCCGTGGCCCCCACGATCTCGCCCAACCTCACACCCATCACCTTCCGCCCTGGGCC
>NZ_JANSJI010000157.1:0-22585 GCF_047462475.1 Synechococcus sp. H55.11 | reverse complement strand
ATGGCCTCGGCGCCCTCCAGGTCGGCGATGGTGCGGGCCACCTTGAGAATGCGGTCGCTCCCCCGCGCAGAGAGGCCCAACTTTTGGATGGCGCTCTCCAAGAGTTTGCGACAGGGATCCGAGAGGGTACACCACTGCCGCAGATGGCGAGATTGCATCTGGGCGTTGCAGTGGATCCCGGGTTCGTCCTGGAAGCGCTGCCGTTGGCGTTGCCGCGCCCGTTCCACCCGCTGCCGCACCGCTTGGGAGGATTCGCCACCCTGCGCGCGGACAATTTCTTCCGGCTTGAGGCGGTTGACCCGCACCTGCAGGTCGATGCGATCGAGCAGCGGGCCGGAGAGCTTGGACCAGTAGCGCTCCCGCTGCTGCGGCGTACAGGTGCAGGGCTGGACGGGATCCCCGTAGAAGCCGCAGGGGCAGGGGTTGGTGGAGGCCACCAGGGTGGTTTGGGCGGGAAACTCTAAAGAAACGCGGGCGCGGGAGATGGTAACCTTGCCGTCTTCCAAAGGCTGGCGCAGCACCTCCAGCACCTCGCGGCGAAACTCGGTCAGCTCGTCCAAGTACAGAATGCCGCGGTGGGCCAGCGAGATCTCGCCGGGTTTGGGGTAGGGGCCACCACCCACCAGCGCCACGGAAGAAGCCGAATGGTGGGGAGCCCGAAAGGGCCGCTGGGCGATCAGGGCGGTCTGTCCGCCCAGGTGGAGATTTTGCCGCAACAGGCCGGCTGCCGAGTAGATGCGGGTAATTTCTAACATTTCTTCCCACTGCAGCCGGGGTAAAATGCCGGGCAGACGCCGCGCCAGCATGGTTTTGCCCGCTCCCGGACTGCCCACCAGCAACAGGTTGTGCCCGCCGGCCGCCGCGATCTCCAAGGCCCGTCGGGCGTGTTCTTGTCCCTTCACGTCGGCCAAATCCAGCAGGGGTTCCGCCTCAGTTGGCAGCATCTGCTCCGGCTGGATCCGCACCGGCTCGACCCCTTCCGGGTTTTGCAGCCAGCTCACCACCGCCGCCAAAGAGGGCAGCCCATACACCTGGATCCCTTGCACCAACGCTCCTTCCGGGCCGTTTTCCCGGGGCACCACCAGGCGGCGGATCCCCATCTCGGCGGCGCTGGCGGCGATGGGCAAAACTCCTGCCACGGGACGCAGGGTGCCATCCAGGGCCAATTCCCCCAGCATCAGGGTGTTGGCCAGCGCTTCTCCCTCAACCACTCCTGCGGCTGCCAGAATGCCGATGGCGATGGGCAGATCGAAGCTGGGGCCTTCTTTGCGCAGATCGGCGGGGGCCAAGTTAACAATGATCCGCCGCTGCGGCAGGGCAAAGCCGGAGTTCTTGATGGCCGCCCGCACCCGCTCTTTGGCCTCTTGAACGGCCGTGTCGGGCAGCCCCACCAGGGTGATCTGGGGCAGCCCACCGCCAACGTCCACCTCCACCGTAACCCGCACGGCCTTGAGTCCCAGCAGAGCAGCGGAGGTCACTTGGGCAAACAAGAAGATCGCCTCCACGAGCATCTCAACTCATCCTGGCAGAAGTTTTGGCGGCACGCCCCCCGCCCGCCCAATCCAGCGCTTTCCCCCAGCTGCATTCCCGAAAGGAGAACGTCACAATCAACGTTGAGAACGCCCATCGAGCCGCTCCCCCATCTCGTCCTCGTCATCGGGCTGCGTGAGATTGCGTGTGGATTCCTCTCCTGCAATGGGATCCCTTCCTGATCCAGAACTGTTTTATATGCTGAGCTCCGATGGGCGATTGGGGGCGTTGGGGGGTGACTGGGAAGCCTGCCTAGGCTACACGCCTGCCGAGTTAGGGAAGCTACCGACCCCTCTGGTGGAAAGGCGCTTGGGCTGGTCAAGCAGTTCGCGTCAGCGGGACGGAGTCCTCTCTGTTGATCGGAAGCGCCCGCCCTGTGCTCCACAGCCCCCCTCGCCGAACAGCGACGGCGATAAGGTTGGATCCTCAACTCTCCTCTCTGCCCAGCAGCGCTATTTGGTCACCCCAGTTGAGAACCAACAGCGCCTTCTCTGGAAACCCCCAGCCGCCAGCAGATCTATTACCAGCAGATCTATTGGTAGAGCTATACAGCCTGTGGAGCCAGCCGCGTTTACGTGTTTGAGTCGGGTAAGCTGATGCAGGTGATGAACAATTTGCTCTCCAATGCCGCTAAATTTTCCCTGTTGGGAGAAACCGTCCGCATCTGGGCCGAGCTGGTTCCAGAAGGAATCCGGGCCTGTGTGCAGGATCGCGGGCCGGGGATCCCGGAGGCGTTTCGGACCTGCATTTTCCAAAAGTTCGCCCAAGCTGATGCTTCCGATACGCGGCAGAAGGGGGAGACGGGCTTGGGTCTGGGCATCAGCAAAGCGATTGTGGAGCGATCTGGCGGCAGCATGGACTTTGTGTCTACACCGGATCAGCCGGGTACTACCTTACCATTCGCGCCTTGGTGGGAGCAAAAAGCAGGCGCGCCCTTCTGGGCCAACTGAGGGAGAACCCTTATCTCTAGGAGGCTGATCCCGGTGGTCTTTCCTGCTTCTGAACCTTCCTTGGGTCTTTCTTCGGGCTCCCCTGAGTTCGACAATCTTGACGATCTTGGGGAACAGGTGCAGCGGTTTGCCCGGCGCTACCGGGGGCAGGTGGCGCAACTCAGCCCGCCAGAGCTGGCGGCGGCACTTCAGGAGTTGGCCAAGCTGACGCAAAGGATGCAAGGGATCCTGTCTGAGGCCAAAACCACGGCTGGCGCGGCAGAGGCAGCTTGGCAGAGGCTGGAGCAGGTCATCTTTTTCCAAAACCAGCTGTTGTTTTTCCCTCTGGAGCTGCAATCTCTACCTGCCGTTCCTGCCACTGGCCCGGCGGAAGGTGCTCCCCACAACCCAGAGGGTCAACGCCCAGGCGAGCCCGAGCTGCAGCCCTTTCGCCAATTCTTGTGTCGCCTCCGCCATCAGCAGGGCCACCAACAGCCCGAGCCTCTGGAGCGCCTGCTCCACCAACAGTACCTGACAGGACGGTTGGCTTGGCGGCAGTTGTGGCAGGTGACCCTGAACCCGCCTACGGCGCTCCCAGATCACACCCTCGTTCGGCTCCAGAGCTTAGAGACCCACAGCAGCGCCGAAATCCGTTGGGATGCCTATCAGCGACTGGGTCAGTACCTAGAGGCCCATGCGGAGCTGGGGGGATTTATCCTCAGCACCCTGATCCGCGACCACCTGTGGGAGGCCCAATGGCGGGGCTATGACTGTGTTGCCGAGCTGTACCTGGCTCGCCACGGCCTGACTCAAACCTTTTTGGAGAACCTACTGGAAGGGATCCGCGATCGGTTTGACCTGTTCCAGCGCTACTACCGGCTCAAAAGCCGAACAATGGGGCGTTCCATCCGCATCTGCGATTTGCATGCCCCCTGGGAGGATCCCGTCCCCCTCTTGACTGCTGCCGAGGCCACCTCTCTGGTCTGGGCTGCTTTGCAGGACTTTTGCCCCGAGTGTGCGGCCCAGGCCAAACCCTGGCTACTCGAAGTCGGCTCTGAAGCAGACCAGCCCGAGTCCTCGCCCAGACCGGGAGAAACGGGATTCCTGTTGCAGACCCTTGCGGCCATCAGCCGGCGGCTCCGGCCTGAGGATCCCCAAGTTTGGCTGGATCTGGAGGAGATGCAGGGGAGGGGCTACGCACCGTCGGCGCAAATGTGGGGCGTGCAGGTTCACACCGCCCTTTTGCAGCAGATATTCCTGGATCACCTGGTCGCCTCGGCAATGGGATCCCCTCGCTCTGCTCCTTACGATCCAGAGGGGCAGCGTGCCGGCAGCCTGAAGTTGGCCCAGGCCGTGTTGATAGGCCATCTGGAGGCGCAGTTGCAGGCGGTGTTTTACCAGAGCTTGATCGGTCGGCTGGAGCTGCTCCTGTATCGGTCGGGGATCCCGGAAAACGGTGCAACCTTTCCCCTCTGGGTGAGCGAGGAGTGGCTGAAACTGTGTCAAGAGCTGTGCGGAGATGCGGTGGAATTGTTGCCGGAACACCAGTTCCGCTGGGTGGGGATGCCGGAGCTGTTTCTCCGCCCCTTCAGCGCCTATCAAGCCAGCCTTGCCAGCTTGGTGGCCATGGCCTGCCACCGTCGCTATCGTAGTTCTCCGCGCAACTTTCTGCCCCACTACCTCCACTGGCTGGCCAGCCCGCCCGGATCCCTGACTCTGGAAGAGACCACCCAAAGGCTACAGGCGGATCTGAGCGATCCGGAGGGGGTGTTACAGGCGCTGGAGGAACTGGAGCATTGGATCGAAACGCTCGAAAAGCTGCTGGAAGAGGATCCAGATCACTAGGTTCTGAATAAACTACCCCACCGCGTAGGCGGATGGGGTTTAAGGACTCCGTCCCGCTGTCGCGGACAGAGAGCAAGCAAGCCCCGGCCCCCCCGTATACAGGGGGAAAGAGGGGGTACAGTGCGGGGCTCCTGCGGCTTCTAGCTGACAGATTCTCCAAGCCATCCACGCTCACCGCTTGCCCAAGCCCAGCGCCTTTTCCACCTGTTTGGCCGCGTAGGCCATGGCAAAACAGCAGATGAAGTAGATCACGCCGATCACAAACAGCACCTCCCGCTGAGTGCCCAGCCAATTGGGGTTGGTGAACACGACCCGACCTGCCTGCAGCAGGTCGATCAGGCCGATGATGAACACCAGGGAAGTGTCTTTAAAAAGGGTGAGGAACTCGTTCACCAGAGCTGGAACGGCTGCCCGCAACGCCTGGGGCAAAATCACCAAAGCCGTCACTTGAAACGGGTTCAAGCCCAGCGCCCGTGCTGCTTCTAGCTGTCCCAGGGGGATCGACTGCAGGCCGCCCCGCACATCCTCGGCCACATACACGGCTGTGAACAAGATAAAGGCCACCTCCGCCCGGATGATCAAGTTGACGCTGATGCCCCCCAAAAAGAAGGGCACCAACAGCCAGGCGGCAAACAGAATGGTGGTCAGAGGTAACCCCCGCACCAGCTCGATCACCAGTGTGCAGAAGATTCGGATTACCGGCAGCGCCCGATTGGCCCGACCCAGCGCCAGCAGCACTCCAATGGGGAAACCAATGATCATGGCGGCTGCTGCCAAGATCAGGGTCAGCAGCAGTCCCGACAGTTGCTCAGAGCGCACCGCCGGCCAGTTGGGGCCCAGCTCGCCCAGCAGCAGCTCCAGGCAGAGGGGCAAGATCAAGGCCCAAACCCAGATGGAGGGCAGCCGCCAGGCTTCTCGACCGCGGCTGAGGGCAACAGCGGCAAAGGTCACTCCAGAGCAAGCGGCCAGCCACCCCTGCGATTGGGTTCCCAAAGGCAGGAAAGCAGCCAAGCCCATGGCGGCTCCCAAGAGGATGAGGTAGTGCAGCAGCACACCGCCCCAAGCTCCTCCGGCTACCCCTAAGGTGGCCAGCACAACCCCCAACACAGCCCACACCCGCCACAGTTGGTCGCTGGGGTAGGTGCCGGTGGTCAAGATCTTGAGGTTGGCCGGGATCACCTCCCAGCGGGCTTGGGTAAAAGCCCAGTTCCAGAACAGGGAAAGGGCCCAAGCCAACACCCAGGCGGAGGCCAAGGTGAGCAGGGTGCTTAGCCAGGAGTCGAACAGGTTGCGGCGTATCCACCCCAGAGGACTGGGTTGGTCCGCGGGGGGTTCGCCAGGCGAGAGAGTGCTGGACATGGGCTAGCGCTCCACCAACTTGACGCGGGCATTGAGCCAGTTCATGCCGTAGGAAACCAGCAGATTGATTCCCAAATAGGCAGCCATGAGGAGGGCGAACATCTCCACCGAGCGTCCCGACTGGTTGATGATGGTGCTGCTGATGTTGAACAGGTCAGAAAAACCGACGGCGATGGCCAAGCTGGAGTTTTTAATCAGGGTAAGATACTGAGTGTTCAAAGAGGGGATCATGATCCGCAGCGCCTGCGGCACGATCACCAGGCGAAAGGTTTCCAGCTCTGACAGGCCGATGGCTCGGGCCGCCTCCCACTGCCCCCGCGGCACCGCCAAAAAGGATCCCCGCACCACTTCGGCGATGTAGCAGCCGGTGTAGGTGACCAGGCCCAGCATCATGGCGGTAAACTCTGCCGAAAGCTGGATCCCACCCCGGAAGTTAAAGCGCTCCAGCACCGGCACATCCAGCCGCAGCGGTGGTTCGGGGAAGAGCACCCAGCAGGCCACCGCCAGCAGCGCCACCCCCCCGGCCACCCACAGGTTTCGCTGCCGGGATCCCAGCTCGGGCCGGCGAGCCAGCAGCAACCTGTGGATCCCCCACCCGGCCCCGATCAAGATGGCCAGCGTGGGAACCAGCCAGCCACTGGGATCCAAGCCGGGCAGCTTGACTCCCCGTTGGTTGATGAACACCAGCCCGCCGAGAGAGAGGCTGTTGCGCACCCCTGGCAGGGTGAGGATCACCCCCTGGTACCAGAAGATCACGATCAACAGCACCGGCACGTTGCGAAAGATCTCGGTGACCACTGCGGCCAACTGGCGGGCCAGCCAGTTGCTGGAGAGGCGGGCCATCCCCAAAACAAAGCCCATCGTCGTCGCCAAGACAATGCTGACGGCGGACAGCCAGAGGGTGTTCAGGGCTCCCGCCAGCAGGGCCTTCAGGTAGCTCTCGGAAGGGTCGTAGGGGATCAGCCCCTCGGTGATGCCGAAGTTGGCGGAGTTGCCCAAAAAGCGAAATCCCAAGCTGATGCCGAGGCGGCGCAAGCTGGCGAGGAGATTCTGGGTGAGGATCCCAAACACCAGCAACACAGCCACGACAAAGGCCGCCTGCAGCAGGATCTTCAGGATGCGCTCATCCCGCCACCAAGGGGGGCGCAGGTGGGGCTGGTCAGATAGAGCGGTCATGAGGCGCGAGCGAAGATCAAAGGTAGAGGGCAAGGGACACCGACAAGCGGGATCCCTGGGGCGACGGCTCCCGGATTTCTGGACAACCGCTTAGCGGAAAGGCGGCGCGTACTGGATCCCACCCTGAGTGTAAGGTCGGTTCAAGCCCCGAGCCACCCCTAAGGGCGTCAAGTGCCGGTCAAAGATCTCGCCGTAGTTGCCCACCGCCTTGATCACATTGACCACCCAATCCGGCTGCAGGCCCAGCAGCTCTCCCAGGTTGCCCTCCTGGCCCAAGAAGCGGCGAATGTCGGGATCCTCCGATTTGAGGAACTCTTCCACATTGGCGCTGGTGATCCCTTTTTCTTCCGCGTAGAAGAGGGCGTAGACCGTCCAGTTCACAATATCAGAGAAGCTCTCGTCGCCGTGAGGAACCAGAGGCCCCAACGGCTCTTTGGAGATCACCTCCGGCAAGATCACATGGTCGTCGGGAGCAGCCAAACTGGCGCGGCGGGAGATCAGAGCGCTTTGGTCGCTGGTGATGGCGTCGCAGCGGCCTTCTTCGTAAGCGTTAAAAGAGGAATCATCGCCGTCGAAGGTCACCGGTGTGAAGGCGATGCCGCGGGCCCGGAACGTATCCGCCAGGTTCAGCTCGGTGGTGGTGCCGGCAATCACACAGATGGTGGCCCCGTTCAGATCCTCCAGCTTCTGTACACCCAGACTTTTCCGCACCAAAAACCCTTGGCCGTCGTAGTAGGTGGTGGGGCCAAAAGTTACCGCCCACTCCCGATCCCGCGTCAGCGTCCAGGTGGTGTTGCGGCTGATGATATCCACTTCTCCTGCCTGAATGGCCGATTGGCGATTGGCCGCCGTCAGGTAAACGAATTGGATCTTGTCGGGATCCCCGAACAGAGCAGCCGCTACGGCGCGGCAGATGTCGATGTCGAAGCCGACATACTTGCCTTGGTCATCCAGGTTGCCAAATCCGGGCAGTTGGTTGTTTACGCCACAGATTAGCTCGCCCCGCGCCTTGATGCGGTTGGTGAGCGGCCCCAGTTGTGCCCAAGCGGGGAGCGACTGCAGGCCCACCGACAGAACCAATGCCCCGGCCAAGGGGGCCAATCCGTTCAAATGCTTCATCCAGCTCATAGAATGACCTCAATGTCAATCCTTCGTAATCTTCAGTAGTCCGTATCCACGTGGATCTACCTGGTGGATCTACTTGTTCGCCAGGCCAATGGCGTCGCACTCCTGCCACACCCCATAGAATGGTTCGCCAGAGGCGTCAATGATTTTCTCAAAGCCTTACATGTCAGGGCGTAGAGAAATGTTATGTAGGCTACGGTTATAGCTCAGCCGGTTCTGCCATGGTACCCATGCTTGCTTTGATGAAATAAAAGGGATTTATCCGCCCATGAAAGGATCCCCGCGCATGATGTCTTCACCCTCCCTGCCAACCTCAGCCGGCACCGACATCATCCAATGTGAAGATGTTCACAAATGGTACGGCGAGTTCCACGTCCTCAAGGGCATTACCACCCGCATCCGCCGCGGCGAGGTGGTGGTGGTCTGTGGGCCTTCAGGTTCGGGCAAATCGACGTTTATTCGCACCCTGAACCGCTTAGAAGAACACCAGAGAGGACGCATTGTGGTAGATGGCATTGAGTTGACCAGTGACCTGCGCAACATCGACGCCATTCGCCGCGAAGTGGGCATGGTTTTCCAGCAGTTCAACCTGTTTCCCCATCTCACGGTCTTGCAGAATGTAACCCTCGGCCCGATTCATGTGAAGAAAATGAAAAAGGCCGAGGCAGTTGAACGGGCCATGGAGCTGCTCAGGCGGGTGGGAATCGCTGAGCAAGCGGAAAAGTATCCTGGTCAACTTTCGGGGGGGCAGCAGCAGCGGGTGGCCATTGCCCGCGCCTTGGCCATGAATCCGGCGGTGATGCTTTTTGATGAGCCGACCTCGGCGTTGGATCCGGAGATGATCAAAGAGGTGCTGGACGTGATGCGGGAGCTGGCCCGCTCGGGCATGACCATGGTGTGTGTAACCCACGAAATGGGCTTTGCCCGCGAGGTGGCGGATCGAATTATTTTCTTCGACCGCGGCAAGATCGTGGAAGAAAACACCCCCCAGGAGTTTTTCAGCAACCCCAAGGAAGAGCGTTCCCGCCTTTTTTTGTCGCAGATCCTTTCCCACTAAGGGGCTACGCTTAGAGAGGCGCAAGCCGTGCCAGAAAGGCTCCCTCCGGCTCTTGGTAGAGAATTTGTCCCTGCCAGCCGTGGGCGTGGGCATAGCGCAGCAGGGTCTCCGGATCCACAAACAGCCAGGGAAAGGGATCCCCGCGCTGCCCGTTGTACTCGGCCACAAAGTTCACCACCTTGGCTTTTGCCTCGCCCGCCGCTTTCAAGTCCTTCCCCTTCTCCCAATCCTCGGCTTCAGAATCGGCTGAACTTTCTACCTGCGGCAGATCCGCCGAGCCGCCATCTTCCCTGAGGTCGCTTAGATCGGTGGAATCCACAAGCAACTGCCCGGTAGGCTGAACCCAGTGGCGGGCCAAGGTTAAAAAACGCTCCAATCCCGCCAGGGATCCCACCAGGCCGACGCCGTTCATCAGCAGCAGCAGCGTATCGAAGGGCTCCTCCGGCCCCTCCCAGGAGAACAGGTCGGCGGCAATGGGGCAGCGCACCCCCCGTTCGGCCATGATCTGCAGCGCCACCGGAGAGCGATCCAGGGCGGCCACGGCCAACCCCTCCTCCTGCAGCAGCAGGCTGTGGCGGCCTGTGCCAGCGCCAATGTCCAGCACCCGACCGCGACACAGATCCAAAGCCAGGGCCTCCACTTCCGGCAGCTCCTGGGTGAAGAACACCTCCGGCGAGACCACCTGGGGCTCCTCTGCTAGTGGGATCCCCTCGGCGCTGTAGGCGTGCAAGCGCAGGGATCCCCTGGCCTGGCCCCGGTGCCAGTCCCACAGGGCTTGCTCGAGCGGATCCTGAGGCAAAGGGTTTTCGACAACCTCTATCATGGGAAGGGAAAGCCAGCGCCTTGCCCCGATGGCCATCATCGCATTGCTTGACGCCGCCGCTATCGTCCTTTTGCGATCGCTGCAGGGGTTTGGGCCCCATCTCTGCAGGCTAACCGGGAGACTGAGCCACAGCGTACACCCAGAAGAGCCTCGGCAACCCCCTCTGTTCCTGTCTCCATTGTGGAGCACCTGGAGCGCCAATACCGCAACAGCCCTTCCTACCGGCCCGATCCTTCAGGTATGCTTCAAGAAAGCTCTTGAAGATCCTTGAAGAGGGGGGTTCCAGGAGCTTCCTGAAGGTGTGAGCGATACCCCTGCTGCCCGGATTCTGCTGTTGTTCTCTTCTTTGGGGCCCATGGTTGCCAAGTCTCCGCCACCCATCGTCTACATTGCTCTGGGGCTCCTGCTCCTCTGGGGCGGTCATCGCGCTTGGCAGGCGGGCTATATCCGCTGGCCGCCAGGGATCTCGCTGCCAGGGTTGGGCAGTAGGGCCCAGGATCTGCTCTTAACCAGCGGCGAGCGCACCCTCTTTGCCGATAGCAGCCCCGCCGCCGTGGCTGCCGCAGAGCTCATCCGCCAGGGCAATTTCAGGGCGGCGATCCCGCTCTTGGAGATGGGGCTGCAGAACAACCGCAACGACCCGGAAGCGCGCATTTTTTTGAACAACGCCCGCGCCCAGCAGCAGGGCAACCCCTTGAGCTTGGCCGTGGTGGTGCCCATCTCCAGCAACCCCAACCGCGCCAAAGAGACGCTGCGGGGCGTGGCCCAGGCCCAAGAGGAGCTTTTCCAACAGGGGGGCCTTGGGGGGCGGCTGCTGCGGGTGGTGATTGCCGACGACGGGGATAACCCGGAGCGAGCGGCGGCAGTGGCCAAAGCGCTGGTGGGCCAGCCTGAGATTTTGGGGGTGATCGGCCACAACGCCAGCGATGCTACCCTGGCGGCGGCTGAGATCTATCAGTCTGCCGGCCTGGCCATGATCTCCTCCACCTCTACCAGCACCCGCATCAGCCTGCTGGGGAACGCCATCTTTCGCACCGTCCCCTCCGACCAGATTGCTGGCACGCAACTGGCCCGCTATGTCCTTAACAAGCTGCGCCTGCAGAGGGTGGCCATCTTCTACAACCCCAACAGCGCCTACAGCACCAGCCTGCGCGACGCCTTTGCCTCCACCCTGACCAGCGAAGGGGGGATTGTGCTGGCCACCTTCGACCTAACAGCCGCCGATTTCAACCCCCAGGCCAGCCTCCAGAGTGCACTGGAGCAGGGATCCCAGGCGGCTTTCTTGGCACCCACGGCTTCCGTAGCCGAACAAGCGCTGGCCGTTGCCCGCCAGAACGCCCTCCTCGGCCAACCCCTTGCCCTGGTGGGGGGGGATGTGCTCTTCAGCCTCACCACCCTCAAGGAAGGGGGAGCAGCGGTGGAGGGCATGGTGGTGGCGGTGCCCTGGCATCCCGATCTTCTCCGCAGCCGCGGCTTTGCCCAGAAGGCAGCCCAGATGTGGGGAGGGCAGGTGAGTTGGCGCACCGCCCTGGCCTACGACGCCACCCGTGTTCTTCTCCAGGCTATTCGGCAGGGATCCCCCAGCCGCAGCGGCATTCTCACTGCCCTCGGCGACTCCAACTTCCGCTTGCCAGACGGCGCTTCCGGGGAGGTGCGCTTTTTGCCCTCCGGCGACCGCGATGCCCCCAACGTGCTGGTGCGCATTGAACGGGGCAACCGCTCCGGCACGGGCTACGACTTTGTGCCTCTCCCCTAGGGATCCCGGCAAGCGCTACAGTGGGGGATGCTCTCAACTCTCTCCATCTCCTCAGCTCGGACGGATCCCATGCCCAGCCGGATCACCGCGTGTTTCCAGGCGCTGCGCAGCCGCGGCGAAGCCGCCCTCATCCCCTACCTCACCGCCGGGGATCCCGACCTGGAAACCACCTTTGAAGCCCTGCAAGTTTTGGATCAACACGGCGCCGATCTCATCGAGTTGGGGGTGCCCTACTCGGATCCCCTGGCCGATGGGCCGGTGATCCAAGCAGCAGCTGCCCGCGCCCTCAGGCGGGGTGTTACCTTGGGTGCCATATTGCAGGGCTTGAGGTGCCTCTCCCTGCAGACTCCCCTCATCCTCTTCACCTACTACAACCCTATCCACCAGCTCGGCCTCCCCACCTTTGTACAGCAACTGCGCCGGGCCGGCTGTGCTGGCTTAGTCGTCCCCGACCTGCCCCTGGAAGAGGCCGGATCCCTGCGGGAAGCAACGCAGGCAGAGGGGATCGACCTCATTTTACTGGTGGCCCCCACCAGCCCCGCGGAGCGGATGCGCCGTATTGCCCAACAGTCCAGCGGCTTTATCTACCTGGTCAGCACCACCGGCGTCACCGGCGAACGGGCCACCCTGGAGCAGCGGATCCCGGCCTTGCTGCAGCAGTTGCGCCAATACACCTCCCTGCCGATCGGGGTGGGCTTCGGCATCTCCACCCCCGACCAGGCCAGCCAGATCGCCCGTTGGGGAGCCGATGCCGCCATCGTGGGCAGTGCCTTCGTGCAACGGCTGGCCAAAGCCCCCACCCCCGCCCAAGGGCTACAGCAAATCGCCCACTTCTGCCGGGATCTCAAGGCTGCCCTGCAGGGGATAAGCACCCCACAACATTGACAGCCGATGGCTTTGCCGCTAGCTCAAAACAAGGGAAACGAATGTTTACCTTACGACTGAAACAAATGTTTACATCTCGTCAGCCTCCTCGCCGACCCATTGCCCGCCCGCGGCCCCATCAGAGACAGGAGATCGGCGGCTGAGCAGGCAGCTCGGCGTTGGTTTATTTGTAAATCTTTACAAAACACTCATCCCTCCCGCGCTATAAAATTGACCTGGATGCTCGGCTGTCTGAAGGTCGCAGAAGTTCTTGACCTATCTCAAAATCTGGGGCTTCGGTGGGGGTAATCTGCTCCACAGGATCCCCGGTTTTTGGGGAAACGGGATCCCACAAGAGAGCTTGGGATTCGGCTTTTGAGAGGTTCAGCCAGTCGCTCATCGCTTTTTGGAAAGACCAGAAGGAGATCCATCATGCAAGACGCCTTTACCCGGGTGATCGCTCAGGCAGATGCACGCGGCGCCTTTTTAAGTGATCAAGACTTCGACCGTCTGGCGGCTTTGGTGGCAGAGGGCAACAAGCGCCTGGATGCGGTCAACCGCATGACCAGCAACGCCGCCCAAATCGTAACCAACGCAGCTCGGTCTTTGTTTGCCCAGGAGCCGGATCTGATCGCTCCTGGGGGCAATGCCTACACCAACCGTCGCATGGCCGCCTGCCTGCGGGACATGGAGATCATCTTGCGCTACATCACCTACGCCACCCTGGCGGGGGATAGCTCGGTGCTGGAAGATCGCTGCCTCAACGGCCTGCGGGAAACCTACATTGCGCTGGGGGTGCCCACCAGCTCCATGGCCAACGCCATTGCGGCCATGAAGAAAGAAGCCCTGGCCAAGATCATGGATCCGAAAGGCATCACCCCTGGCGATTGCTCGGCGCTGCAAAGCGAGGTGGCCAGCTACTTCGACAAAGCCGCTGCCGCCATCGTCTGAGGACGGCTGGGTTGTCCCTCTTCAGACCTGTTGAATCCATCTTTCTGATTGGGTAGGTGGAGATCCTCAAGTTGGGACGTAATCCGCCATTCCTGCAGAACGTTCGTTAACAACCAAATCGATGAATTTAGGAGTTGCAAGGTGAAAACCGTCATCACTGAGGCGATTGCTTCCGCTGACAATCAAGGGCGTTTTCTCAATGCCAGCGAGCTGCAGGCGGTCAACGGCCGTTACCAGCGTGCTGCTGCTTCCCTGGAGGCGGCCCGTGTCCTGACCCAAAACCAACAAACCCTGGTGCGGGAAGCGGTGCAGGAAGTGTTCAAGCGCTTCCCCTACCTGACCCAGCCGGGCGAAATGGGCCACGGCGATGTGTTTCAGGCCAAGTGTGCCCGCGATATCGGCTACTACCTCCGCTTCATCACCTATTCTCTGGTTGCGGGCGGCACCGGCCCCCTCGATGAATACTTGGTAGCCGGGCTGCGGGAGGTGAACCGCTCCTTCAACCTCTCTCCGAGCTGGTACATTGTGGCTCTGCAGTACATGAAGAACCGCGCTCTGGGCATGCTGAGCGGCCAAGCGGCCAACGAAGCGGCCATCTACTTCGACTACGCCATCAACGCCCTCAGCTAAGGGATCCTAGGGCTAGAGATCCCCACTTGTGGGGAGTGGACGATCTCTTTCTTCGTCTTACAGTTGTATGTCTCTCCAGAGCAGGCGGGTCTGGCCCCGCGGTTTTCGGGTTGAGTCAGCATTTTGGCTCCTCTTCAGCTGAATGGGTTGGTCGCCTGCTCTTTGTCTTAATCGTTCTGGGCATTGTCCCATGGCAGGGCGGAGCAGCCCGCAGAAGCAGCCGATATGGCTTGTCGGGTGAAGGGCGGCTCCTGCCTGTGTTCTGGACGAAACCCAATATAGATATCTGGGGAAAGCGATGTTTGGTCAAAGCACCACCGGCCCTGAAACCCTGACGGAAGCTGGCAGCCGGGTTTACAGAGTTGAGTACACCGGCCTGCTCAACCCGCCGGATGCCCTGGCCACCTCTGCCAAGGTGCGTCGCAGCACCCTGAGCACCACCGTTCCCTACAGCCGCCTGTCTGCCGAGATGCAGCGCATTCTGCGAATGGGCGGCAAAATCGTGCAGGTCATCGCTCTGGCGGGAACCGATGCCGCCTCTGCCCAAGGCAACGGTGCTGCTGAGTAAGGGCTGCGGACAGAGTTGCCCAAGGGTCATGAACAGCTCTGCAAAGGTTCGCATGGCATCCAACACGGCGGTGCTGCCGCAACAGCTCACTTGGGAGCAGGCGATAGCCCGGCTGCAGGGGGATGACCTGCAAGAGCGGTACTATGCCGCTTGGTACTTGGGCACGATTCGGGATCCGCGCGGGGTAGAGCCGTTGCTTTTGGCGTTGCAGGATGAACGGGATCGCACGGTCTTGGGGGGCTATCCGCTGCGGCGCAATGCTGCCAAGGCGCTGGGGCAAATCGGCGACGTGCGAGCCGTACCCGGCTTGATCGAGGCGCTCACCTGTACCGACTTGCATGTGCGGGAAGAGGCCGCCTATGCCTTGGCCCAGTTGGGGGACAGGCGAGCGGTGGATCCCTTGCTGGCCTTGCTGCAGTCGCGGGAGCAGGAGCAGCCCTGGGAAGCCCTTATCGAGGCGCTGGGCCAGCTCGGCGCCACCGAGGCCGAGGCGGCGATCCGGCCTTTTTTGAGCCACCCTTCGGAGCGGGTGCGTTCGGCAGCCGCCTGGGTGCTCTATCGCTTTACCCAAGCTGAGGAGCTGACCCAGGTTCTGGTGGCGCTGCTGGCTCACCCCAATTTCAGCCTGCGCCAGGCTGCTTTGTTCGACCTGGCAGAATCCGGCTGGGTGGCAGGAGCGCCGCTGTTGGCGACCGCCGATGTAGCCCTCAACCTGCGCATCAACGCTCTGAAGCGGCTGTTCGACGTGGCGCTGCAGTTGGGGCAGGTGTCGCCGGATCGGGCGGCAGCGGCGATCCTCCCGCAACTGGACAAGCTGTTCTAGTCGCTCTCCCCGGCTCCGGCTTTCGACTTCACTTCTAGCTCTGCCTATGTCCTCTTTCTCGGCTGCACAAGTGCTCCCCGCTGCTGTGGCTCAACTGGCCGCCGAGCTGGAGCAGGCCACCTCAGCAGAAGACCTGCTGCGGGTGGTGAGAGCGCTGGGATCCCTAGGCCAGGTGGAAGGGATCCCCCTGCTCATTCGCGCCTTTGGCTTCAACCGCCCTGCCGTGGGAGAAGCCGCCTTGGAAGAGGTGTTGCGCTTTGGGGAGGCGGCAGTACAGCCTTTGCTGGCTAACATCGATGGCTTCGACTACGGGGCGCGCGCCTATTCGGTGCGGGCGTTGGCCCGCATCGGCCACGGGGATGCCTATCCCTTTTTGGCGGAGGCGATTGTAGCGGACTTTGCCCCCAGCGTGCGGCGGGCGGCGACCCGTGGGCTGGGGCGGGTCGCTGCACGGCGGCCCCTCTCCGACCAAGAGCAGGCCCTGGAGCTGCTGCGTCAGTGCTTGGGCGACGCCGATTGGGGCGTCCGCTATGCCGCCGTCGGATCCCTGACGGATTTGGCTCGGCTGGGAGAGGCATCTTTGCGATCTGCCGTCGAGGCAGCCCTGCAAATGGCCTTGCAGGATACGGATCCCTTGATTCCCCTGCGCGCCCAGTTAAGTCAGCAGGAGCTGGCAGCCGATCCATAGCCCTGTCCCCCTTTGTCGTCTCTTGTTTCTTCAAGGAGCACCACCTATGTCTCTTCCGTTGCTTGCCGATCGTCCCACCACCCAAAATGAGCGGGTGCCTCGTTACTTTGTGCCCAGCGACGAAACCCCGCCGGTCTATCGTCCTGATGACCCGACGGGCGTGGACAACATCATTCGCGCTGCCTATCGCCAAATCTTCAGCGAGCATCTGATGCTGGAGAGCTATCGACAAAAAGCTTTGGAGTCGCAGTTGCGCAACGGAGCGATTTCGGTCAAAGAGTTTGTGCGCGGCCTGGGCAAGTCGGAGGTGTACCGGGATCTGGTCATGGTTCCCAATGACAACTACCGCTTCATCGAGGTCACTTTCCAGCGCTTCCTGGGCCGGCCCACCTACAGCCAACAGGAGCGCATTAAGTACTCCATCATCGTTGCTACCCGTGGGCTGGATGGCCTCATCGACGCTGTAGTGGATAGCGAGGAGTACAACGCCGCTTTCGGGGACGATGTGGTGCCCTATCAGCGCCGTCGCCTCTCCGAAAAACCCGCTAACTTGGTGACCCCCCGCTATGGAGCCCGTTGGCGGGATGTCTCCGGCGTGAAGCGCTCGACCCGGGAAGTGGTGCGCACCTACCGTCTCACCCGCCCGCCCAAACCCGGGGATCCGGAAAACTTCCTCAACATGGCCCGCATGCTCAATCCCCAGCCGGCGGCGCGGCAAAACATCAGCGTCTTCGATCTGAAGATCCCCGACATGACCACCAGCCGCCGCTAGCACTGGACAAACTTTCCAGGACGATCCCTCGCGGGATCCGTCGGGCCGATCGATCCGATGCTGTTCGGGTAGGTCGGCTCGCGGCTGTGCTTGGGCAAGATTCGTTATAATTCTGAGTGATGCTTCTTAACACTTGGGTTGCATGAAGAATCCGGTTGTGCGGGCTTTTTTTGTTGGCAAAGCCGTAGCAGATGTTCTGCGGGAGCGTTGGGAGAGCGCCCTTGCCGACATTGCCGGAGAAGTGGGCAAGGTGTGGGCTGAGCTACAGGAGGGCTGGCAAACCTTTGCCCAGGATGTCATGACCCGAGCTGAGGCAGAAGCCTCGGTGGCTGCCCAGGAGATGGTGCCCCCTCCTTTCAAGACAGAAGATTTGCAGGCAACTCTGGACGACCTGCGGGCAGAAGTGGCGCAGTTGCGCTCCGAGTTGCAGAAATATCGGAGTCGAAACGCTTGAATGCCAGCAGACAGGGATCCCCGACTTCCCCGGGATCCCAATCGGTCAAGCCCTATACCGCCTACCGTTGGGCCCGGGAAAACTACACCCGCTGGGGCCGCCTTCTGGATATTTGGCGATTTGTGCTCACCTGGCTGTTCTACCTCTGGCTGGATCAGCACGCGTGGAGCTACGGGGGGCAGGCCACACCAGAGCGCAAGGCCAAACGCCGCCGCGCCAGAGCCATTTGGATCCGTGAAACGCTGCTCCACCTCGGCCCTACTTTTATCAAAGTGGGGCAGTTTTTCTCCACCCGCGCCGATCTCTTCCCCTCTGAATATGTCGAGGAGCTCTCCAAGCTGCAGGATCGAGTGCCTGCTTTTGGCTACGAACAGGTGGCGGCCATCGTGCAGCAGGAGCTGGGCAGGCCAATAGCCCAGATCTACAGCTATTTCGATCCCACCCCCTTGGCGGCGGCCAGCTTGGGGCAGGTGCATCGCGCCAAGCTCAAGACCGGCGAAGAGGTGGTGGTCAAGGTACAGCGCCCAGGGCTGACCCGGCTGTTCACTATCGATCTGGAGATCTGCCGCGGTATTGCCGAGTTTTTTCAGTACCGCACCCCTTGGGGCGGGCCGGGCCGGGACTGGATCGGCATCTACGAAGAGTGTCGGCGCACCCTCTGGGAAGAGGTGGACTACCTCAACGAGGGCCGCAATGCCGATACTTTTCGTCGCAATTTTCGGGACATGCCGCAAATTGCCGTCCCCAAGGTGTACTGGCGCTACACTTCCCCCCGTCTGCTGACATTGGAATACCTGCCGGGGATCAAAATCAGCGATTACGAAGCCCTGAGCGCGGCGGGGCTGAACCGCAAGGTCTTGGCCCGCTTGGGGGCAGAGGCCTATCTGCGGCAATTGCTCAAAGACGGCTTTTTTCATGCCGATCCCCATCCGGGCAACATTGCCGTCAAGCCGGATGGCACGTTGATCTTTTACGACTTCGGCATGATGGGCCGCCTGCGCTCCGATGTGAAAGAGAAGCTGATGGGCACGCTGGCAGGTGTGGTCTCCAAAAATGCCGATCGGGTGGTGGCCTCGCTGGTAGAGCTGGGGGTGCTGGTGCCCACCGCCGATCTGGCGCCGGTGCGTCGCTCCGTCCAGTACATGCTGGACCACTTTATGGATAAACCCTTTTCCAGCAACTCAGGAGCAATCTCGGTGGCGGCCATCAGCGAAGACCTCTACGAGCTGGCCTACGATCAGCCGTTTCGCTTTCCGGCTACCTTTACCTTTGTGATGCGGGCCCTAACCACGTTGGAGGGGTTGGGAAAGGGGTTGGATCCGGAGTTCGACTTTATGGAAGTGGCCAAGCCTTTCGCGGAGGAGCTGATGAGTTTAAACGGAACCGAGACCGAGACTCTCTTGGCCCAGGTTGGCCGCCAGGCGGCTGAGTTTACCAGCAGCAGCCTCAGTTTGCCCCGCCGCCTCGAATTGACCTTGAGCAAGTTGGAACAAGGAGAACTGCGCCTGCGGGTGCGATCGAGCGAGGCAGAGCGCCTGCTGCGCAAGCTGAACAGCACCGGCTTGGGGGTTATTTATGCAGTGTTGTTTGCAGCCTTCTTTCTGAGCGCAACCCAGCTCCTTTTGGCCGGACATGCTACCTTAGCCGTTATCACTTTGGTTTTGGCTGCCCTCGCTGCTCTTGCTTTAATCAGGGTACTCTTGAGGTTGAATCGGTCAGAGCGATTGATGTGATGCGACGATACGCCTGCGCTACGGATCCGGGCAAGGTTCGCAGCAGCAACCAGGATGCCTACTACTGCGATCCGGAAGGACGTTACTTCATCGTTGCCGATGGCATGGGAGGGCACGCTGCCGGGGCAACGGCTAGCTTGTTGGCCGTCGAGACCATCCGGGCCTATCTGGATCGAGGCTGGAAAAACGTGCCGGCACCCAAGTTGCTCAGCGAAGCGGTAGAAGCAGCCAACGAGGCCATCCTCAAGGACCAGCGGCAAAACCCGGAGCGGGCCGACATGGGCACCACCGTGGTGGTGGCCTTGGTGGATCCTAACAACAATTGCTGGAGCGCTCACATTGGCGATTCTCGCCTCTATCGCTTGCGGGGATCCGAGATGCAGCAGATGACGGAGGATCACACCTTAGTGGCTCGCTCGGTTCGCCAAGGGGAGTTGACGCAAGAGCAAGCCCGCGTCCACCCCTGGCGACATATTCTCGAGCGCTGCCTGGGCCGGCCCGATGCGGGGCCGCCTGCCGTCCAGCCGATTACAGTTTGTCCGGGGGATCGCCTGCTGTTGTGTAGTGACGGGCTCACCGAAGAGCTGGATGACGAGGCTATCGCCGAGTATTGCCTGCAGGTAGAGGACTTGGAGCAGCTCCCCCGCAAGTTAATCGAGGCGGCCAAAGAGCGGGGCGGGCGAGACAACATCACGGTGGTGATCGCCGAATATGCCTAGTTGGCAGCCAGCTAGAGACGGTATTGCCGGTACACTTCGCCGGCGGCGCGGTGCAGCAGCGAGTGGCGGTACACAAGGCGGGCAAGGTCTTGGCCATAGCCGCCGCCGATGACGCAGGCGACCGGATGGCCCCGTCTCACGCAAGTATCCAGCACCTGCATGTCGCGGCGAAACAGCCCCTCGTCGCTGAGGGCCAGCTTGCCCAAGAGGTCTTCTGCGTGGGGATCCACCCCCGCGTCGTAGAGCACCAGATCGGGGCGCACCTGGGCCAAGAGATCCGGCAAGTGGTCGGCCAAGATTTGTAGATAGGCTTCGTCTTCCAGGCCCACCGGCAGAGGCACATCCAGGTCGCTCTGTTGTTTGGTGGCCGGGAAGTTGGCGGCGCAGTGCATGGAGAAGGTAAACACCCGCGGCTCGGAGCGGAAGATCCAGGCGGTGCCGTCGCCCTGGTGCACATCCAAGTCGACAATCAGAACCTTGTGCACCAGCCCCTGCTGCAGCAGGACTTGGGCGGCAATGGCCAGGTCATTGAAAATACAGAAGCCGGAGCCGTAGGTGGGAAAGGCGTGGTGGGTGCCGCCGGCGGTATTGCAAGCCAGGCCGTGGCGCAGGGCCAACTGGGCGGTCAGGACGGTGCCGCCCACGGCTCGACAGGTGCGCCGCACCAGCTCAGGGCTCCAGGGCAGGCCGATGCGCCGCTGCAGCTTGGCTTCCAGGGATCCCTCACAGTAGGCCCGCACGTACTCTGGCGTGTGCACCGATTCGATCCAAGCCAGGGGAGGCAGCTCCGGCTGATGCACTTGCTGAGAGCGGATCACCCCTTCCCGCAGCAGCAGCTCGTGCAGGAGGCGGAATTTGGGCATAGGAAAGCGATGGCCCGGCGGCAGGGGGGCGCTGTAGTCGGGGTGGTAAACGACGGGCAAAGACATTCAAAGCAACCGGATTGACGGCGGTGGGCATAGCCTATGACAGCTTCAGTGCTTATGGTAGAGGTAGCCCGCTCCTGTCAGATCCCTGCGGAAGTCTTGCTCTGTTCTCTTCTCTGGATTGCCGCGATTTCCTATGTTCACTTCCTCGGATCCCTTTTTGGATCGCCTCTTGGCCCAGCGCTATCGCCTCACCCATCTGCTGGGGCAAGGAGGCATGGGGCGGGTCTATTTGGCCCAAGATCTGCTCTTTGGCGGGGTGGAAGTGGCCGTTAAGCTGCTCTCCCAGCCGGCAATGGACGAGCAGGCCCGCCTGCGCTTCGAGCGGGAAGCGAAAGCCTGCGCCGCTTTGGGCCAAAAGAGCCTGCACATTGTCAAGGTGAGCGACTACGGCATCACTGCCGATGAGGTGCCCTTCTATGTGATGGAATACCTGAACGGCCAAACCCTCAAGGATATTCTGGCGGCGGGACCTCTGCCTCTGGAGCGCTTTTTTCGGCTGGCCCGCCAAATTGGCCTGGGGCTCAAAGCAGCCCACGAAGGGATCCTCTTGGAAGGGCAGCGGATCCAGGTCATCCACCGCGACCTCAAGCCGGCCAACGTGATCGTGGTGGCCGACGAGAGCTTGGGGGAGCTGGCGAAGCTGGTGGATTTCGGCATTGCCAAGCTGCTCAACACCCGTGAGTCGCTGAGCCTCACCCACGCCTACTTGGGGACGCTGGCCTACTCCTCCCCAGAGCAATTGGAAGGGTTGCCGCTGGATGCCCGCTCCGACATCTACAGCTTCGGGATCATCCTCTACCAGATGGCGTCCGGCCAGATGCCCCTCCAGCCCACCACGGAATCTTTCCCGGGCTGGTACCAGGCCCACCACAAGCAGCGCCCCCTGCCTCTGGAAGAGCTGGGACTGCCCGCTGGCCTCTCCGACCTCATCCTCAGTTGTTTGGCCAAAGATCCAGCCGCCCGTCCGCCCACGGTGGCCAATGTGTTGGCAGAGCTGGAGCGCATCCAAGCCGGGATCCAAAGTTCCGCCCCTGTTGCCTTTCCATCGCCAGGGATCCGTGGCGCCTCGCTTCGGGATCCTGCTCCTTTAGCCACAGCCGGCACGCTGCGTCTCAGGCCCGTGACAGGGGCCACTGCGGCGGAAAACAGGGGACCCCTGCGCCTGATCCCCTTCTTGGCGGGCGGTTTGCTGGGTTTGGCTTTGGTGAGTTGGGGGTTGGGGCGGTTTCTGCAGCGCCCTGCGGCTCCGGTGATCTCCGGCTCTCGCCCCTCGCCAGCTCCCACGGAGTTAGAGGATGAGCGCCCCGGAGCGGGTGCGCAGCCCGATACGGCCCCTGAACCTCTTGCTCTGGATCTGGGCGGCGGCGAGACGGTTCGGGATCCGGCGCCGGAGCTGGAGCCCTACGCCAGCAGCGAGCCGGTGTTGCGCGCCTTCCCTCTCCAGACTTCCCGCGAGGTGGTGCGGGCCGCCCTGGGATCCCCCAGCCAGCAGGGGCGGGGCGCCTGGCCCAACACCGTGTACGACCTGTACCGCTTGGGCGGCATGAACTTGAGCCTCACCTACGACGAATCCAGCCTGGCGCTGCAACAAATCGAGGCCACCATCGCCGACGACGTGCCCGCCCCGCAGGCGGAAGGGCTGCTGGAAGACATGCTGCAGGCCCCCTTGCCCCCCCAGTTGCAGCGAGAACTGCAGGCGGTGCGGGAAAACCGTTCTGAGCGCGTCCAGTTCCGCTCCGGCTCTTGGTCTGGCCTCGTCGAGCGCACCCCCCAGGGCCACCTCTACCTGGCCGTTTGGGATCCCCCGCCCAGGGCGTGAACAACCTGGGGGGGTGACGGATCGGGGAGGGCCCG